>CAXGOF010000032.1:0-12757 GCA_964011335.1 uncultured bacterium | reverse complement strand
GCCTCATTACGTTGGCGGTTCTCGCGCCGTACTGCAAAGAATAGAATTAGCCCGAGTACCATTATGGAGCCGAGAAACGCAAAGATCAGGGGGTTGGCATCGTCAGGCATCAGTGTCTCTTGCTCGCGTGAGTCGTAAACGACAAACACAGGCACACGCCGTGCTGCTCCTTGGCGATCGACGTATGCCCATAGCATTAAAAAGTAGCCGTGCATGATGGCGTTGCCCTGAAACGCATCGAAAGCAAAATCATCGGCTGCTTTTACGTGCAACAAAGTGTCACCCAAAAAACTATTGCGTAGCCAGCCAGACGATATTTCGCGGCTACGTAAAGAATTTTCACCGGTACGCACGGCATGGGCCTCAACGACTTCTCCGCCAATTTCAAATATTTGTCCGCGATATAACTCAGGGTTTTTTACTAGGTCAGTAAGCGTAGTGAAATCAAGCAGAATCGCTTCTTCGTTGGCCTTTGCGGCCCTTTCAGGGTTGCGCTTCATCTCTCTTGCCACGTTGGCCAGATGCCACATTTCTTTTAGCTTGTCTAACTCTAAAGCGTTATTGTCGGTGCCAATAGGCTGATCTCTCAGCTTATTTAGCATCCGCATGTCGGGCTGGGTCAGCGGTGGCTCGGCAGGTACTGAAGGCTCGAGTTTGTTGCCAACAAACAAAGGCGCAGTAATCCATTCACCGTTAATTCGTTGGCGATAGTTTTTGTAAAAATAACCATCTGCTAACACGAAGTTGTCTGCCCCGAATAAAGTCTCTGGAGCTTGTGCCGCAACGAAAAACATAGAATCGCCATCTTCAGTTTTCAGTAGAGTCCAATACTCGGCAGGTTCTCCGGTAACGCGAATCATGTTTCGCGCGTCTAATATTTCGCCGCGCGCGCGAAAAACTTTTCCGCGATGCGGGCTTGGGTCGTTGGCGCCATTAACGAAATCGTATTCGGGCTCTCCAAGTAAAAACACCCATGATGAAAGTAGGGCGCCAGAATTATAAAGGGTAGTAGCAAACGCTTCGGGTTCGAGCATCACTCGCTCGGCATCCGTAGAGTCTTTAATCGTCGCTAACAAGCCGACATCGAATATTGGCAGCAACGCCTCAATATCGATTAAAGGCTTGTCTGTCTCGGGCACGTCAGTGCCCGAGACAGACGTGGAACTATTCAGCTGAATTAAAACAGCTATGCAAATCACTAAGCCAATAATGGAGAAGATCAGGCGCTTCTTACTTTTTGCAGCGTCGATGGCTGCTTTCTTTTTGAGTTTGTCTCGGTTACTCATGATTGTTTAACTCGCTTGGCGCGGTACCGGTTCACAGCATCAGCAAAGCTTGCAAATAATGCCCGAGTAGCTGCGGAAGCCGGAGTTTTTTCTGGATGCCATTGTACGCCAACAACGAATTCCTTGTCAGGCAGTTCTATGGCTTCAATAGTTCCGTCGCCTGCAGTGGCAACCACTTTTAGTGGAGGAATCACCGAATCTAAGCCTTGGTGATGATAAGAAAGTATCGAAAACGGCTCGCCGCCAACGGCGTCCTTCAGCTTACCTGACGCAGTGACGTTTATCGAATGCTCTACCCCCTTAGTGTGCTGCTCGTGCTGCGGTAGATGCTGGTTGAGCACCGCGCCATGGGCTATTCCGAGAGATTGCATCCCTAAACATATACCTAGTAAGGGGATATCGCGCTCTACCGCAATATTAACCATCGCCATTACTGACCTTTGCTGAGCTTCAGGCACGGGCTTACATGCCTCAAGTGGAGCATCACCACCCGTTAAGCTAAGATCGATGTCATCGCCGCCAGAAAGCAGCACGCCATCGACGCTCCCCAAAATTTGTTGTAACTCAGTAGGTGTTGAATCAGGGGCAATAAGCAGCGGAATCAGCCCCGCCTCACGCAAGCACTCGAGATAGGCGTGAAAAAGTTGGCAGCGCTTCACCCCCTTGTAATGCGGGGCGTCAAGTAACTCTACGCTAACAGCGACGATTGGCAGTCTCATGTTTCTTATACTATCTTACTCAACATGGGAATGCACCTTTTCTACTTGATGGCAGGCACCGTCGCCATGATGGTTGGCGCCGATTACTCCGTTCGCGCTAGTCTTAAGCTTGCCCAAAGATGGGGCTGGCCTGATTGGGTTGCTGGGATGCTGTTGCTCGCCCTAGGCACTTCTTTGCCGGAGATGTTTGTGAGCCTCTCTAGCGTGTCCGAACACCCTGGAGTTTCTCTGGGCAACCTGATGGGTTCCAATGCCTTCAATGTCGCAATTGTTCTCGGCGCATGCTTGTTATTCATAGGCGAAAAGAAATTCAATGTCGCTAAAATCGGGTGGTCATTGTTGTGCCCATTGCTAGTAGGTTCAGTGTTTGTATTCCTATGGTTTCAATACCCGCCCTCTACTTTTTATAGTAGCATTCTCTTAATTGTTTTGTACGCATGGGTTGTTGGGAAAAGCATTAAGACTAAAGCAGAAGTCGACGATGTACTCAAAGAGGCGCCAAAAACATCTACTGCGAGTGTCGGGTTAATGTGTCTTGGTGGCTTCACTCTGCTAGCAGTGGCTTCACACTATTTCCTTGAGGGAGCTTTAGGTGTAGCTGAAGAGTTAGCCTGGAAAGACGGTTTTGCAGGTTTTTTACTAGCTGCAGTAGGGACTTCATTGCCGGAGCTCTTTACCTCGCTTTACGCTTTTAAGCAAGGGCGCACACAAGCTGTGTTTGGTAACGTGGTAGGGTCAAATGCATTCAACTTGTTGATTACTGGTGGAATTGTCGGTTTGTTCACGCATCAAGTATTTGACGATGAAAACAGCCAATTTATGTTATTTGTTAATCTAGGTGCAACAGCGCTATTGATAGCGCCATTATTGATAATTAAGCTACGCATCCCGATATCCAAATCATTGCACACATTGGCTGGGCTAATGCTATTAGTTTGCTACGTGTTAGTTATCAAACACGCACATACCTTGTAAACTATAACCATGACATCTGCACCTCCTTCTACCAAAACACTAACTGCTGACGAAATCGCTAGCATGCTTGGTGGAGAATTATGTGGTGCTAGTGATGCGAAGTTTGGTCAAGTGCAAGACATTAAGACAGCCCAGGCTAATGAGGTAGCGTTTTTCAAGTCGACTCCCAACGAGATGGGCCAGCATCCAAGCGAAGAAGATTTTGTTGCGATGCACGATTCAGCGGCCGGATTGTTGTTAGTGGATGTAAATTGCCCGTCGCCACCGCAGTGTCACATTCAGGTCGATAACCCAAGTCTTGCTGCGACGATCATGGCGCAGTTTTGGCAAAGCCGTCGCGCTCATTGCAAGCCAGGCATTCATCCGACTGCAGTAATTGAAGATGGCGCACAAGTTGCAGAAAGTGCATACATCGGCCCAAATTGTGTGATTGGCAAAAATTCTACTGTCGGCGCTGATTGTATTTTGCATGCCAATGTAGTGCTTTACGATAATGTTCATCTTGGTGACGCTTGCGTTATCCAATCCAATACCACTCTCGGTGCCGATGGTTTCGGGTACACTTGGGATGGCGCCCAACATTTGCACATGCCACAAATTGGCGGGGTACGCATTGGACGCGGAGTTGAAATCGGCGCAAATTGTTGCATTGATGCCGGTACTTTCGAAGCCACCGAAATTGGTGATGGCTGTATTTTCGACAACCAAGTGCAGATTGGTCACAATAGTAAGATTGGTCGCTTCGTAGTCATGTGCGGGCAAGTCGGTATTAGCGGTTCAGCTAGTATTGGCGATGGCGCACTGTTCGCTGGTAAGTCTGGTGCCGCAGGGCACTTGTATGTAGGGGCGGGCGCAAAAATAGCAGCCCGTGCAGCAGTGATGGGCGATGTCGAAGCAGGGCAAACAGTCGCAGGCCAACCGGCGGTCGATATTAAGCTACATCAGCGCATGATGGCTATGATGCGCCGAAATGCAAGACGTTAGCCGTCTCATCAGATTACAATTAGTGTATGACAAACCTAAGCCGCCTTTTTAGCGAGCTTTGCTCTAGAACGGATTACGAGCAATGCCGCCGACCGCGTGCTGCTCGCTTCAATCTAGAACCGATGATGGCCGTTATGTCGGCATTGGGAAATCCGCACTTGCAAGTACCGGCGATTCATGTCGCGGGTTCTAAAGGTAAGGGCAGTGTTGCTTATTGCCTAAGTTGGGCTTTGCGCGCGGCGGGTAAAAACGTCGGGTTGTATGCGTCACCGCACTTAAGTGATTGGCGTGAACGTGTTCAGGTGAACGGCGCGTTTGCGGATGAACAAGCCTTGGCGGCTGCCATGGAAGATGTGTTAGCGGTTGCGGGCGACGACGCGACTTTTTTTGATTTGTTAACGGCAAGCGCGTTTCAGTGTTTCGCTAAGCAACAACTGGACTGCATGATTATCGAAACGGGCTTAGGCGGCCGCTTTGATTCCACAAATGTATTGAAGCCGCTGGCTGCGGTAATCACTGCGCTTGAACTGGAGCACATCGATGTGCTGGGCGATACTTTGCTTGAGATAGCGAAAGAGAAGGGCGGCATTTTTAAGCCTAATACCCAGTTGTGGTGCGCATCAGGAATTGATCCCGAGGCGAAGTTGGTGTTGCATCAAATAGCCAACGCGGTTGGCGACGAGCTGAATGTAGGTCCGCGCGGCGCATTGTCTGCGCCCGAATTACCTAAGTTTTTCTCAAGCAACCGCGCTTTGGCAGTCGCGGTACTCGAATCACTTGGAGGTGATTATTTGATTGCTGCGCACTTGTTGCGGACGGTAGCGTTGACCGATTTGAAAAATCCGGGGCGTTTCGAATTGCGTTACACGAGCGTCGGGCGCCCGGTGGTGTTTGATGTGGCTCACTCGCGACAGTCGTTAACAGAGACTTTACGTTGTTTTCGCACGATGTTTAAGAATAGCCCTCGCGCGGTGTTGTTGGCATTGCGTGACGACAAAGATGCCGAAGACTTGGGCGCCGCATTGGCTGATGTCTCCAATATAGATGGAGCACACGAAGACTGGTATTGTTGTCCCGCAGGAAGCCATCCACGTTCGGCTCGCGTCGATAAAATAGCGCCAGCGTTTAATGCTCGTGCGCTGTCAGTTGTTGATTTCCCTGAGGGTGAAGAGCCATTACTGGTTACGGGCTCGACTTACTTAGTCGGCGCTTTACGTGATAAAACAACACTTGCTGATGCCGCAACAATTTGACCCTAGTTTGGTTCGCCAAAGTTACCGCTGTGAGTTAGTCGAAGAACTACGCTCTACTGGTTCCAAGGTGGTGGGCGATGTGACTTTATTAATCCCTAAAAGCTTGGGCTTTTGCTGGGGAGTTGATCGTGCCTTAGCCATGGTGCAAGAAGCACGGGTCGAATATGGTGCGCGTCCAATGTGGCTGATTTCTTCAATTATTCATAATCCACGCGTGAATGCTGATTTGCGTGAGCAAGGTATTGGTTTTTTGCGTGGTGAATATTCGCCAGAGGGTGCCTGGGAAAACCTATCTGAAAATGATGTCGTGATTGTCCCGGCGTTTAGCGCGACTGTCGAAGACATGAATTATTTGCGTGACCGTGGTGTGGCGATAGTTGATACTACTTGTCCATGGGTGATTAAGCCGCACAAGCGCACGTTGAGGTACGTTAAAGAAGGCTTCACTACTGTTATTCACGGTACAGTAGGCCATGAAGAAACCGAAGCGACTTGCTCTTTGATTTTGTCTGAGGGCGGGCATTTTGTAGTGGTTTACTCTATCCAAGAGGCGGAGTGTTTAGCAGCATTCATTGAAGGAGAGGCTAATGTCGACGAGTTAGTAGGCTCCTTGCGCAGTGGCTCTTTTTCACTAGGCTTTGATTTTGAAGCACATATGCAGCACCTCGGCGTGATTAATCAAACTACAATGCTGGCCAGCGAGTCGCGTGCCATTGGCGAACGTTTGCGGATCGCTTTGAGTAACCGCGATGGCGAGGCGGAGTTGGAAAATAATTTCCGCGACTTCGATACTATATGTCGCGCTACCCAAGACAATCAAGATGCCGCCGCGGTAGTCGCGGAAAAAACCCCAGATTTGTATTTAGTGGTTGGTGGCTATGATTCTTCTAATACCAAAAACCTCGCACGAGTGGGGCAGCGACTAGGGGTTCCTTCCTTTCATATCGAAGGGCCACACTGCTTAGGCAAGGAAATTGAATACCGTCACCGAAGCTCTGGAGAGATTCTTCAGCGCGGTGATTGGCTGCCATCGGCGCGACCGTTAACGGTCGCTTTTTCGGCGGGTGCCAGCACACCAGACACGCTCCTAGGTGAAGTTATCGAGCGACTGCTCGAATTATCTTAAATAATAGTTATCGTCGCGCTTTGTGGTCCGGCCCAGTTTTCTCGACGATGCGCCCTGTGCCACCATATTTTTCTTCAAGCTCTTCAAGTACTGCGCCGTACGAGCGATAGCGCGAAGCAGCAATTTGCCCGTTCTCTAGAGCTTCTAGTACTTTGCATGACGCTTCTTCACGGTGCGTGCAATCGTCGTAATCGCAGTCTTTGCCGAATTGGTGCAAGTCTTTGAAGTGAATACGTAAATCATTCGGTGGAATGCCAAACGGACGAAACTTTCTTACTCCAGGTGTATCGATGACTGCGCCGCCACCTGTTAGCGGATACCATTGAGAATGACTGGTAGTGTGGCGTCCGGTTCTTAGTGACCCACTTACTTCGCGCGTTTTAATTTCGAGATCGCCATCGAGTCGATTCATTAAAGTGGATTTGCCAACGCCGGACAAACCGTAAAGCACACTGGTTTTATTCGTGAGTAGGTCACGAAGTTCTTCAACGCCAGTGCCATCGACTGCCGAAGTGATAATCATTTTGGCACCAGTGTTATCGTAGCTAGCGACGATTTTTTTCATTTTGCCGCGCTTGCCTTTATCCGCTTTATTCAAGACTAACGTCGCCGGGATATTAGCAAAACTGCAAGTTGCCAATATACGGTCAGCGACCATAGATGAAAAAGGTGGAATGCCCACTGAGTTTACAATCACTACTTGATCGACATTAGCGGCAAGTAGTTGTCGACGATCAGATTCTTCACCAGCAACGCGACGTGCAAAAGTGTTGCGACGTTCATGAACGCGGTCAATTGCCCAGTCGTCACCAGTACGGCTGAGATTTACGTAGTCTCCAACGGTTACTGGGTTCTTATCGGAACCGATATCTTCGAACAGCTTACCACGCAGTAAAGCGCTGACGATTTTGCCATCAACCATCACCTCGCAACAGCGAGCATCCACTCTGGTAACGAATGGTTGCTGCGAAGAAGGGAGGTCCGTGTTTGTCATGCGCTCCTATTCTAGCACGAGTACAATAAGAGCATGTTAGAAGAGGATGTCATTCAGTCTCCACAAAACGCCAAGCTTAAATCGATTAAGGCATTGCGCGGTGGCAAGAACCGCGATTTCACTGTGCTTGAGGGCGTACATTTGTTCGAAGAAGCTCTAGCGGCGGGAGCCGAAATCCAGTGGCTGCTTATAAGTGACCAGTGTGACTCGGGCGTTGGCGAGGTGCCGTTTGTGGTGCAGCGTTGCCAGCATAAATTGATGACCGAGGTTAGCCGTTTAGATAGTGCACCTGATTTTATGACGTGGGTTAAGCGCCCGGTGTCTGATTGGCGCGATGCCGTCGGCGGTTTACAGGTAGGGCAGTGGTGCATGATCGCTGCTGGAGTTCAAGATCCAGGCAACTTAGGTGCTTTAACGAGAATCGCTGCGGGCTTGGGCGCTAAATTCGTTTTAGCGACTAAAGGTTCATCATCGCCATGGCATCCGCGCGCGGTGCGGGGTGCAGCCGGTACTAATTTCCGTTTACCTGTTTTTGAGGGCGTCGAGACCGACGAGTTTTTTGAGTTATGCTCAACGAATAACATTGCCACCTGGGCGACCTGTGCTGGCGGAGAAGATTTAACATCCGCAACTGCGCAGCTCAATTCATCCGCAGTAGCCTTGATACTTGGCGAAGAGGGTCGCGGGCTTAGCGATGAACTTGTAAGTAAATGCTCGGCAAAGGTGGGCATCGCACTAACGCGCGATGTCGAATCTTTAAACGTCGCCACAGCCGCTGCGATTTTTGCGCATCAGTTAAACAACCATGTATGAGCCTTTAGCGTCACGCATGCGTCCGCGTAATCTTGATGATTTTGCGGGCCAAGAAAAGCTAGTCGGCGAAAAAGGTTCGTTGCGCATGATGTTTGATGGCGGTGAATTAGGCTCGATGGTATTTTGGGGTCCGCCGGGGTGTGGCAAAACAACTTTGGCGCAAATGTTGGCCGAGCGCTCGGATCTTAATTTTAAACCATTTTCGGCTGTACTAAGTGGCATTAAAGAAGTGCGTGAAGCGATGCAGCAGGCCAAATTTGATCGCGAACAATCGCAGCGTCCGACCTTGGTTTTTGTTGATGAGATTCACCGTTTTAACAAAGCGCAGCAAGATGCCTTCTTGCCGTTCGTTGAGGCTGGTGACATTGTGCTGGTGGGTGCGACCACCGAAAACCCTTCATTCGAGATTATTGGTCCGTTATTGTCGAGATTGACGGTGCACATCCTTGAGCCGTTGTCCGAAGAAGATATTGTGGCCTTGTTGCGCACAACCTTATCTGATGCCGAGCGTGGATTGGGCGCGCGGCGTTTGGAGGTAAGCGACGAGCAATTGCAAATGATTGCCAACGTCGCCAGTGGCGATGCGCGTCGTGCTTACACCATCATTGAAGCTGCGGCACGTCAATGCGACGTCGGAGCGAGCCTAACGGATGGCAACTTGCAAAAAGTATTGGCCGGTCGCGCGCTGCTTTACGATAAGGATGGGCAGAAGCATTACGATTTAATATCAGCATTACATAAATCGATTCGTTCCTCCGACCCAGATGCCGCGCTCTATTGGTTAGTACGCATGCTGCGTTCTGGAGAAGATCCGATGTTCTTAGCACGGCGTTTAGTGCGCATGGCCAGCGAGGATATTGGTTTAGCTGACCCGAATGCCTTACGTTTAGCTTTAGCGGCTAAAGACGCCATGCACTTTCTCGGTTCGCCCGAAGGTGAATTGGCATTAGCTGAAATAACCATTTATTTAGCGGTGGCTCCGAAGTCGAATGCAGTTTATAAAGCATTCAATGAGGCGAATAAGCTAGTGCAGAAAGAGTTTGCGCATGACGTCCCGATGCAATTGCGTAATGCGCATACAAAGTTGATGAAGAATAAAGGATGGGGGCAGGCCCACGATTACGCGCATGACCATCCGAACGCTATTGTTGCCATGGACTGCTTGCCCGATGCTTTAGTAGGCTCGAAGTTTTACAACCCGACGAACTACGGAGTCGAAGAGCGTATTACTAAACGCCTAGAACTGATTGCGCGACTCAAGGCTTCCGCCAAAGAAAGCTAGGCCAGCGCGAAAGCCGCTGGCGCGTAATGACAAGCCTTTGTTGGCGGCATCATTGAACAGCTCTTGCATGTCACTTTCTGGGAAGCCAAAGAGCACTAATTGCCCTTCATGGCGCAAGTATCTCACTAATGGCTCAAGTGCATTCAGTGAATTTGGTTTTTCGCCATTGCAGCCGTATGCTGCCATGTGATATTTGTGTTTCCCAGATATATGTTCTGGCGAACTAATAATATTTATTGTAGTCGGCGAACTAATTTTATTTAACACTTCTTCTAGCTGTTGCTTTTCATCAGGGTGTAATATGACATCGACGTGATTACATTTCATTTGCACTGCTAAGAATGCGGCTAGTGTTGAACCGTCACCGCAGGTCAGTAAGTTTAGTTTGGCGATCTGTGATTGATCAAGAGCTGCTGCCGGTGCCATTGCTTGAGCTACTAGCAAGCCACTAGTATTTGTCCATTGTGTAGCATATTCGCCCAGTTGCTCTGGGTCGATGGTTAAGTGGCCAAGTTGAAAGGGCGCGACGATTGACACAAAGACCATTCTAATATAATTTAATGTACCCCTCCTCGCAGATGCAGCTAGTTTTATTTATATAAAGCTACTGCCTAAGCCGCGCCGCTCGACATCGGCCTTCAAGCCCATATGTTTGAAAATATGTTGTAGGCATTCGTCGGTGCTGGCCCGCAGAATATTCGGCATATCCCATTCATCCACACCGCCTGGAAGCTCTTCTAAAAAATTAGCATGCTGCCCATTAAGTACGCGCTTGTCAAGAATAGTAATCGAACCGCGATCATCTTCAGAGCGTAGCAGGCGTCCGCAACCCTGGCGAAACATGGCTAGGGCTTTGGGTAGGTAAATCGTATTGCGTTGAATGCCGTAGCCGAGTCGTGCCTGTTGCGCGTACATATAACGGTCGGGTGCGCCATAGGGCAGCTTGGCTATGACGATGTGTTCGCAAGTCGTGCCGGGAAAATCGACTCCATACCAGAAAGTGTCGACGCCTAACAAAATACTTTCGTGATTGGCTTTGAAGGTGCGCATCACTTCTTCTTTACTTAAGCCGGGCATGCCTTGCCATAATAGCTGTAAACCGATTGCTCTGAATTTTGGCGATAAACGCTCGCCGATGCGTTTAACTATTGCTGAATTGGTGAACAAACCGAGGATGCGTCCGCGTGTGCGCTCGCCTAAGTAGAAGAAATAATTTTCGATATATTCCAGCCAGGCGTCGTGATCGGGGCCGCGATAGGCGTAAGGCGCGGCGTCCTCGGGTACGCAGTAAATGGCGGCATCGGTAGAAAAGGTCATTGCCCCACTGAACTCTTCGACGATACGCCCAGCTCGCTCTTGCTTGTCTTCAGCAAGAACGTCTAAGCCGAGATAACTGGACATCGGCTTGAAACTATCGCGAATTTTAGAAGTGGCACTAACTAACGCCGCCGACTGCAACGACGGAAAGTAAACATCGCCCAACCACTCTTGTGGTAACAAATATTTCAACAACAACAGCGGATGTCTGCGGCGTGTGAACTCAGCTTCGAAGTGTAGCTTGTCGGAGAAATCGGCCTCGCCGCTTTCCCCTCCTAGCCATAGCTCTAATCCTTCGCGCCAGTGATCCAGATCTTCGAGTGGACGATGTAAGCGCCAGCGAATTTTGCGAGCCAAACGCAATTCGATATCACCGAGTTCTTCTATTGAAGTGCGCAGCGCACTGTCGAGTCCGTTGACGGTGTCTAAAAAACTTTGCAGAGTAGTGAGCAAGACATCGCCGCGTCCTGACTCTAGGTATTCATGGAATAGCGACGCCGATTCAGTGCGCGTGCGCTTGCCTTCGAGTTCGCGCCGATATTCGTTGAATGTTTTCAACTCGCTAGATGTTTCAAACGCTACCGCGTCAAGTTTAGAACACAACTCTTGTGCATCTTTTGCCGCCTGCCCTAAACGCGGCGGAACCACTGGTAAGTTGTTAATTAACTTGCTTAACATTGGTAGCGCCGCGCGATCACGTCCGCGATTGCGTCGCAAGTCTTTGGATAGCTGCATGACTTCTTCGAGCTCGATATCGAAAGACCGAGCTGACAACGCGACTTCATGTAAGTGGTCGCATTCGTCAAAAACCACATGACTAAACTCGTCGGGCTGCGCCAAAATGAAGGCGTGATTGGTCACCACAATATGCGAGCGCAAAGCCTGCTGAGTGCGGATGCCAGCCGGGCAGCGCATCGCTGACTTGCCGCGACAACACGCTGGCAAGGCGCGATTTTGATTGATCATCGCTTGTGCTTGGCGCAAAGTCGCCGGGGCGTTGGCGCTAGGCACACCAGGTGAAACCGGAAATCCGTCGAGGTCGGCGGCGATATCTTCACAGTAAAAAATCGCCAGTCGCATCCAGGTTATTCGTGCGATTAAACTAGCTGCTGAAGGTTCGGGGGCAGTGTCGATGATGGCGCGTCCGCAAATGTAGTTGTTACGGCCTTTGAGTAGGCTCATGCGCGGTAGTTGCTCGTCGGTTAATCCACATTCTTTGAGTAGTTCGACGGCGCGTGGTACTTCGTTGAAGAAAGCTTGTTCTTGCAGTGCGCGGGTGTAAGTTGAAACGGCGACACGGGTTTCAGCTTGTTTGGCCCACCAAAGCAATGGTGCGAGGTAGGCGAGGGTCTTGCCAGTACCAGTTGGCGCATCACCTATCAAGAAGTTGCCATTGTCGAATGCTTCGGCTACTTGCTGCGAAAGTTCTAGTTGTCCGACTCGCGGCTCGGCGCCAAAGTGTTTGCTAAGGCGGTCGAAAAATTGTTGTAGTAAAATATTACGTGTCGCAGGGTCGGGTGCCGCGTCTTCATAACGTGAACTGAGAATGTCTTTCCCGTCATATGTTTGATGATAGCTACGCTTAAACATGGGGGTGATGGTGTTCAAGATGCGCTCAGGGTCAGTGGCGGCTATCTCACAGTCGCCACTGAATTCGCCATCGCTAAGAGCGTCGCTGAATAAGTCGGCGTTGCCACTGCCGGTGTATAGGCTCGGCTCGTCAAGCAAGCTTTCAATAATTTCAAGCCACTGATTCACTGGACTCGGTTCGTTGCCGGCTTCGCGATAGACATCATCGAAGCAGCGGGAGATTAGTTGGCGCAGTTTGTGGTCACGGGCATAGTGGTCGCGCACCATGGCTTCGCATAAATCACGCGCATCATCACTAGACGGAAGCTTCGACGGATGGCGTCCGCAAAAATGGTGTAGGCTGGCGGCAAAGTCGTGCTGGCCGCGGCGCGGATGTAAGAATAGAGACAGTGATTCGAGAGCTACGATGCGTGGGGCG
>CAXGOF010000031.1:0-12821 GCA_964011335.1 uncultured bacterium | reverse complement strand
TTGAATAATCCGCCATGATTAAAACGGTGCCACCCTCGGTAACGTATTCTGCGATGTGCTCGATAGAGTCTTGCGAGTATGGAATACGTCGCTCGCCACCGTCGAGCAACAACAAATTAGTGTTAGATAAATCGAGCTTAGATAATGTTCCCCAGTTACGCACATCAGCACCGTTGCCCTTAATGTACTGAGTGAAGAAGCGGCCGTCCATGTAGAAACTGAACTGCTGTGAAATGTCGGAGACACTGTGAATAAACGGTGCTGGCGGGAGCTCAGAGATTACGATGTTCTTCCAGCGTACATCTGTGGCATCACCACCATGCACCTGAAAAGCTATCAAGCCAGCCGCGTCGACATCATCGCGAATGTCACTGCAGGCGACACCATTTATCCAAGTTTGAAGGTGGTTGCCTTGTGCTTTAATTTTGTAGTGGTTCCATTCGCCTTGAACAAATGCCTCGCGCGCTAAATTTTCATTCTCATCGCGCAGGTCTTCTATCCAGCCGCGGCGTGCTTCATCATAAATCGCGCCACAAATCCAAGTTTCGCTTGAATCTATTTCGCATTGGTAGCCGAATAGTCGACCGTTGTCGCGGACGTGCGAGCGGAATTGGATACCCGAGTTGCCTCCGGGAGCAATTTTCACATCACACTCTAAAACGAAGTCACTGTATTCGCGTGGTGAATGTAGAAAAGCGTTGCCGCCAGTTGCGCCGACACCATTCAATTCGCCGTCGTTAAAAGTATAAGTTGCTTGGCCACCGACATGCACCCAGTCGGACATATCGTTTATAGGCTGCTGAGTAGAGAGTATCGCGAAAACTAAGGGAATCATTGGTAGTGATTATACACTGCCACCCTCTAAAAACTTATGAGCATTATCTACCAACACCCTACGCTTAAACTCATTCGAATACTCACCTAAATCGCAGAACACCTGTACATTGGAGCGTAAATCTTTCACGCCCGGACTTGGCCAGTCCGTACCCCACAGCACACTATCGTCGAGAAACTCTAGACGCGGCAAATACTTAGGTAAGTACTGCGGCGGAATGCCCGACAGCTCAACGTAAACATTACGATGACGACGGGCGACGAAAAACGCATGCTCATACCAAAAAGGACGACCAGCATGTGCCATAACAATTTTCAGCTTGGGAAAATCGATCGCTACATCATCGAGGTCTAAGGGGTCACCAAGTCGCGAACGCGCGCCCGGGAAAACCGAAGTACCAGTGTGCACCATGATGGGCACATTGCGCTCTTCGCACGCCGCATAAACGGGATAGAAAGCTTTATCGCGTGCCGACATTTCTTGGTGCGGTGGATGGATTTTGATGCCATCGATTTTCAAATCATCTAGCAAGCGCACCATCTCGGCCGGCACATCATCACAGAAGTTGGGGTGGATGCCGCCCCATGCGAAGAAGCGGTGCGGATCGACATTGCGATATTCAGCAATCCAGTCATTACACGAAGAGTCGAAGCCCATTAGCTTGGGCGAAACATAATTTATCAATCCGGCGCGCGCAATACCTAGGCCGGCTAGATGTTCGCTAAACGCTTTAGGGTTTCGTTGATAATGCAATATAGCTTCGACGTCGCTACGCCCTGCTTCGATAGTCTTCCGCGGAGCATCTTTAATTTGCTCCCACGGTTGAATATGCACATGAAAGTCTATTATGTTTTCAGGAATTTCCATCAATCAATTTATCGGCGGCCGCTGTTGGGCTTAATGCTCCGGCTTGTACTTGTCGTTCCATTTCTTCTAAGAGCGCTACATCTAACGAAGCATTGAAATCTTCAAGCAAACGGTTTTTAATTAACGACCACATCCATTTAGTGTTTTGCTGCTGACGCTTACTCGACCACTCGCCGCATGCGTGCATCACCGCTGCATGCTCGGCCACTTTACTGTACAAATCGTCGTAGCCGGCAGACTCTAACGCAGAAATGCAAATGGTCGACGGCTGCCATTTATCGCTGGTTGGAGTCAAGTAGTGCAATGCGGAGGTGTAATCATTTGCAGCTGCCTTTGCACGATTAAGGTTATCGCCATCCGTTTTGTTAATCGCAATCAGGTCAGCGAGTTCGACAATGCCTTTCTTGATACCCTGTAATTCATCACCTGCTCCGGCGAGCATTAACACCAAGAAGAAATCGACCATATCGGCTACAACCGTTTCGGATTGGCCAACGCCAACCGTTTCGATAAGTACCATGTCGTGTCCCGCAGCTTCACACAGCAGAATGTTTTCGCGAGTGCGACGCGCGACTCCGCCCAAATTATTTGCACTGGGTGACGGACGGACAAATGCTTGATCCGATAAGGCCAGGTCGTTCATGCGTGCCTTATCTCCAAGAATACTACCACCAGTAATAGAGCTTGAAGGATCAATCGCCAGCACTGCCACACGGTGCCCGCGCTCAATCAGATACATGCCATAGCTATCTAAGAAAGTAGATTTGCCAACACCTGGCACACCAGTAACGCCAATGCGCTGCGACTTACCCGCATGAGGCATCAACAAAGCCAATAACTCTTGTGCCAACAGTTGGTGCTCAGGCAAAGTCGACTCGACTAAGGTCATCGCCCGCGCCAACGACGAACGCTCACCCGCCACAACAGCTTGGGCAAGTTCAGCGGGCAACGGGAAATCAGCCATTTAGTTTATCGAGTAATTTACTTGCAGCCTCAGGTATCACTGTGCCAGGACCAAACACCGCTGATGCACCTGCCGCGAACAAAGCGTCGTGGTCTTGCTGAGGGATAACACCACCAACAACAACCAACACATCGCTGCGCCCTTGCAAATCTAATTCTTTGCGCAATGCAGGAACCAAAATCAAGTGACCAGCCGCCAACGACGAAACGCCGACGATGTGCACATCATTTTCGACTGCTTGACGCGCAGTCTCTTCGGGAGTCTGAAACAAAGTGCCTATGTCAACATCGAAGCCCAAGTCGGCAAAGGCTGTCGAAATTACTTTTTGCCCACGATCGTGACCATCCTGCCCCATCTTCGCTACCAATATGCGCGGACGCCGCCCGGTACGGTCGGCGAATTCAGTAGCACGGGCGCGCACTTTATCGAGGTCGGAGCGTTGGTCCTTCACAGTACTACTATAAACTCCCGACACAGCCTGCACCTTAGCCTGATGGCGCCCAAATACTTTTTCGAGAGCGTCGGATATTTCACCGACACTAGCTTTAGCCCGTGCTGCCTTCACACACAAGTCAAGCAAGTTACCGCTTTCATCCGCTGCTGCCGAGGTCAACGCCTCGAGCGTGGTGTAGGTTGTAGTTTGATCACGCTCGCTGCGTAATTGCTTTAGACGGGCGATTTGTTCCGCATAGACGCTGGCATTATCAACCGACAGCACCGGAATGTTTTCTTCGACATCAACCACATATTTATTCACGCCAACGATCGTCTGCTCGCCAGAATCGATACGCGCCTGCGCCTGCGCCGCCGCTTCTTCGATTCGTAACTTCGGCACGCCGCTTTCAATAGCTTTGGTCATACCGCCAAGATCTTCTATCTCCTGCAAGTACACGCGAACTTTTTCCGCCATCTCGTGAGTTAAGCGCTCGACCAAATGTGAGCCTCCCCATGGGTCAGGCGGACGACAAGTGCCCGACTCTTGCTGCAATTGAATTTGCGTGTTGCGGGCGATGCGCGCCGAGAAGTCCGTCGGCAAAGCCAATGCTTCGTCGAGTGAGTTCGTATGCAATGATTGGGTATGCCCCTGAGTAGCTGCCATCGCCTCGATGCAAGTACGCGTAACATTGTTGTAAACATCTTGCGCCGTCAAGGACCAACCAGATGTTTGCGAGTGCGTGCGCAACACCTGCGACTTTACATTCTGCGGGTTAAATTCCGCAATCATCTCGGACCACAACAGGCGTGCGGCGCGGAGCTTGGCAACTTCACTGAAGAAATCCATACCGATTGCCCAAAAGAAACTCAAGCGTGGCGCGAACTTATCGATGTCTAAACCAGAGGCAAGACCAGTGCGCACGTACTCGAGGCCATCCGCCAAAGTAAAAGCCAATTCTAATTCAGGAGTCGCCCCCGCCTCTTGCATATGGTAACCCGAAATCGAAATGCAATTAAACTTCGGCATGTGCTCAGTGGTGTACTTAAAAATATCGGCGATAATGCGCATCGACGGCTCCGGCGGATAAATATAAGTGTTACGCACCATAAACTCTTTCAAAATATCATTTTGAATGGTGCCGGTTAACTCTTCAGGCTTAACACCCTGTTCTTCGGCAGCAACAATGTACAACGCCAAAATAGGCAACACTGCACCGTTCATCGTCATCGAAACCGACATTTGATCCAGCGGAATCTTGTCAAACAAAATACGCATGTCAAGAATAGAATCAATTGCCACCCCAGCCATTCCGACATCGCCAGTTACGCGAGGATTATCCGAGTCATAGCCACGATGTGTTGCCAAATCAAAAGCAATTGACAAACCTTTTTGACCTGCAGCTAAATTACGTCGGTAAAAAGCATTTGATTCAGCAGCCGTAGAAAAACCAGCGTACTGCCTAATCGTCCAAGGACGATTAACATACATGGAAGCGTAAGGGCCGCGCACAAACGGCGGCTCTCCCGGTTCGCTACCCATATGCGGGTAAGGATGCTTCACTTCACTCATGCTAAAACCTCGTGCATTTGCTGTAGCGTAGCCACCGAATCTTCAAACTGCCCCGCTACAACAACATGGATGTCATCGGCGTAACTACTCACCACTTCCTCTAACTCGGCAGCGTATTGTTTGTCGTCGCCGCAGATGCAGACTACTTTTGAATCGGAGTTGTCGCTTACGTTAAGCCCGCCTGCTGCGAAAAAGTTTACCGCGAAAACCTTGCGAGTGTTATGCCGCGCTAAATCACCCAAACAGTGCAAACGTATAGTATTATTCTTCAAGCACGCTGCCTGATAACGTAATTGCTCAAAATCTTCAGCGTGGCGATGAGCATCGAGCGGCACCATTTGCGGCGACTGCGCTGCCTTGCCAAGATGCAGTGCGTCACTTATTTGAAAGACATTAGCACCAGCAGCACTGGCCGCTATGCAATCTTCAAAGCTTGATTGACCATTTAATTCGCAACCCTCAATTAAGTCTTCATAACTAAGGATGAAATCCTGTTCGTCTTCACCAAACACCGGCAAAGCGTCTGGCATATTCTCGTCCAGCTGTGGATATTCACTAACGCCTGTTATGGCATCAGCGCGAGCGGCAAAGCGTTGGCTTTGCTCAGCATATGTTTCATTGAGCTGCTCGCGTAACCAACCTTGCAACAAGACACCCGGCATGGAACCGCGTGATTCTATTTGTTGCATGAAGTCAAAGCCTTCATCAACCAAACGCGAAGTATTTTCTTCAACCCAGTAACTACCCGTGGTCGCATCCGGTTGCTGCATTAGGTTAGATTCTTCTTGCAAGATAATCGCCACATTACGCGCCGCGCGTCGCGCCATCTCCGATGACTGGCCAAGCGCCTCGTCAAAACAAGAGGTAGTGACGACATCAACGTTCGCTAACAACGCCGCAAAGGTTTGCTCGGTACCGCGCAACATGTTCGTGTGCGGAGCGCACTGACTAATTGTTTGTCGCGATGATATCGCATGAAT
Source organism: uncultured bacterium (assembly GCA_964011335.1). Classification (GTDB taxonomy): domain Bacteria; phylum Planctomycetota; class UBA1135; order UBA1135; family UBA1135; genus JAPKEZ01. Next base: position 7,170 of record CAXGOF010000031.1, on the reverse strand, counting down.
ACGCGGAGTAATCTCTTCTTCGACACCATGCGCAGCCAAAACTTTAGCGAACAATAACTTAGCCGCCCGTAATTTAGCCACTTCAACAAAAATATCACGGCCCACAGCAATACGCAAAGTGGTGCGGCGCGCGATATCCGCAACGCTAATTTCAAGCGTATCAGCAAACGTGAAGTAATGACTTAAGGTCGCAGCCATCACCCCCAGTTGTTGTGCATGACTAGCACCGGCCATTTCATGCGCCTCAGTGCTAACGCAAAATATATTAGCCTTAGACATATTAGCCTGTGCAAACTCAAACAAGGACCGAGTCTGGTGCTTTACATAATCGGGACCGCCAATCAGTACTCCGCCTTTGGCTAGGCATGACAGAGGGTCGAACCCGAAATCGAAACGCAATTCATTTAAGTCACAGCCTTGCTGACGGGCCAGAGCAATCAACGGCGCCGCATTCGGCATCGCGTTAGCGCCTGCATCAAGAATGCACTCGATCATATTCAAATGCACGCCCTCTAATGCCTCTTGCCAAGAGGGTAAATCCCAGGCCATTAATCCTTGGTCGCCGGCGGCCTCACTTCCATCCTCAGAATGCGGGTGCAGCGCCAATCGCGCCGCTACGTCAACGCACAGCCATAAACCATGAGTGCCGCCAGTCAAATCTAGCTGCGCATGGTGGGCGCAATTCGCCGGCAACGCCATGTCGTAGCGCATTACATTAGCTATGGAGACTGATGTAGTCGTCATAGATGTATTTTACAGTCGCTAGACCAGATTGCTATTTCAATGTATGTTAAGCCTCTCTGCTTTCTTATATAAACCCTGGACCCTCCCCACATCCTCGGCAGCAGTAGCAAAAAAGGCTAGAACAACAACTCTCGCAGCTCGCTAACCACCAACTCAGGCACCTCGGCATGTACATGATGCCCGATACCCGGCACGCTTACCCACTTACCATCCGTCAAGCATTCAAAACGCTCGCGACCCTGTGGATGGCGTTGCATATATCCGCCCTCAGGCGCGATAACCGTTGTCCGACAGGCAACCCGCCGCACCATTTCTTGCCAATGCTCTTCGCTATAACGGATAGGATTTGGCCCGCGCAAACGAGGGTCGAGTTTTACTCTGAATTTGCCGTCTGGCAATTCATCGAGATAGTGACGCACAATGCGTTCAGCGCCAACGTCGGACAACATCGAGTTATTATGCTTAACCCTACTTTCAGCGCTAGCTCGCGTATCAAAATCGCGAAAGCCTTTTTGCGGCTGACGCAAGTGCGCAACGACATCGCTAAATTGATTCACCTGCGTTTCGGCATCGGCAGCATATCCGCCTAAGCAATCGAGCAACATCAACTTCTTGAATAATTCAGGAGCTGCTGCTGCCAACATCAACGCCACGGTGCCACCCAAAGAGTGTGCAACCACGCAATCAAAAGCAGCGCCGGCAGGCTGTTCATCCATCACTGCCAATAAATCTTTGAAGTGGTCGAACTGATGATAACTACCATCGACCACCTGCGCACTATCGCCGTGCCCGCGCCAATCTAAACACATCGGCCGACAGAACTCGCGCGCTGCCAATGCCACGTCTTCGAAGGACTTACCGCCATCCAGAAACCCGTGTACAAATAAAACAGCAGGACCGTCTCCTCCGTAGTCGTGTAAAGCTAGGGGCAGACGGTCGCTATTTACCGTTAAGGTATTAACTTGCACACTTAATCGACGTCGAATGAAACGCCTTGCGCCAATGGCAACTCAGTAGAGTAATTGATTGTGTTAGTTTGGCGACGCATATACGCCTTCCAGGCATCCGAGCCTGATTCGCGACCGCCACCGGTTTCTTTCTCGCCACCGAATGCTCCACCGATTTCTGCGCCTGAAGTGCCGATGTTGACATTTGAGATACCACAGTCACTGCCTACGACAGACAAGAACTTTTCAGCATGGCGCATGTTCAAGGTGAAAATAGCCGACGACAAGCCTTGTGGCACATCGTTATGTATTTTAAGCGCGTGATCGAGGTCGTTGACATCGATAATGTACATCAGAGGACCGAAAGTCTCGTTTTGCACGACACTCCATTCGTTTTGCGCAGTCGCTATCGCTGGCGTCATGTAGAAACCATTAGCACAGCCTTCAGGATATACCTGCTCACCGCCACAAAGAATCTCGCCGCCCATTTCTTTAACGGTTTCAATGGACTTAAGCACATTATCGACAGCATCTTGGTCAATCAATGGCCCCATCAACACGTTTTCGTCAAGCGGGTGTCCAATGCGCACACCGGCGTACATCGTCTTAAGACGTTCAACCAGTTGCTCGCGCACACCCTTTTGTACTAGCACGCGGCGCGTCGAAGTACAACGCTGACCCGCAGTGCCTACACCACCAAACATAATGGCACGTGCTGCCATTTCGAGGTCGGCATCTTCGAGTACGATCACGGCATTATTACCGCCCAACTCGAGAATAGTAGAACCAAAACGCCCTGCGACTTTAGCCGCAACGTGTGCACCCATGCGACAAGAACCGGTTGCCGAAACAACCGGCAGACGTTTGTCAGCAGTCATCGCTTCGCCAACCGTATCGTCAGGGCCAACAATCATCGATAAGACCGCGCCGAGGCCATCCTTTTCTAGGATTGGCGCGCAAACTTTAGTCATGGCTAGAGCAGTGAGTGGTGTCTTCCATGACGGTTTCCATAGCGTTGAGTCACCACAGACCATTGCAAGCATGGAGTTCCATGCCCAAACTGCGGATGGGAAGTTGAATGCTGAAATAACACCGATGGTGCCAATCGGGTGCCACTGCTCACGCATCGCATGTTGCGGACGCTCGGAATGTAGCGACAAACCGTAAAGCATACGCGACTGGCCAACTGCGAAGTCGGCGATGTCGATTGCCTCTTGCACTTCGCCTAGCCCCTCTTGCAGGATCTTACCCATTTCTAGTGACACTATCTTGCCGAGTGGCTCTTTGTACTTACGCATGGCTTCACCCATTAGACGTACATATTCGCCACGGGCTGGAGCTGGCAATTCGCGCCACTTCAAGAATGCAGTATGTGCTTCAGCCGAGACCTTTTCATAATCGGCAACCGTAGCTTGCTTAACACTACCGATTTGTTCGCCGGTAGCAGGTGAATAGACAGCTAATTCTTCGCCGCCGCATTCAAGCCACTCGCCGCAGTAAGCGCCGGGTTGTGGGCCATCAATGCCAAGTTCTTTGAGGAATGAGAGGTCTAAAGAGGATGCTGGAGATGTCATGGTCAGAGATTCTATCTGATTCTCGGTATCATTTGCGACGTTGTTAGTGAATTACCTCTTACCATGGCACATCAGAGACGATAGGTGAAGCGTAACAGGGAAATGGTAACTCAATAGGCGCTTGATTAGGATATATCTCATGGCATCCTCAGCTAGACGGCGCGCACTGAACGGCAACCTCCCCTTGCGCGAAAACTTGACCGTTAAGTGCGAGCGCGCTGCTGTAATCTTGAAAAAGTTGCGCAAGATTTACCCTAACGCCAAAACCTCTTTAGATTACAAGAACACCTTCGAGTTATTAATCGCAACTTTATTGTCGGCACAATGTACCGACAAAAGCGTTAACAATGAAACGCCGGCTTTATTCAAAGCAATGCCCGATGCGACAACTATGGCGCGCGCCTCGGTCGATGAAATCCGCGAGTTGGTTAAGCGCATTAACTTTTTTAACAACAAAGCGAAGAATATGCACAAGACGGCCAACATCATCGTTGATAAACATGGTGGTGAAGTGCCCAGCACTATGGACGCACTTCTTGAGCTTGCAGGTGTGGCGCGCAAGACGGCGAACTGCGTAATGGGCCGCGGATTTAATAATCCGGTGGGCATTGTGATTGACACCCATGTCGGACGTATTGCGCGGCGCATGAATTTGACTAAAGAGCATGACCCTATAAAAGTCGAACGTGATTTAATGAAATTGTTTGAACGCGAAGACTGGGTTTTCATCAGCCATAGCCTGATTTACCTCGGTCGCGAAACTTGTACGGCACGCAGGGCCAAGTGTGACGAATGTCCATTCTTTACACAATGCCCTCAAGTGCTCTAAACAACAAAGCGTTGCCTACTTGATTGTTGAGTAGTTTATTCCAATGCTTTTTTTAACGCTAAACGAGCTAGTAGCCTTGTAGAGTCTAAAGTAGGCAATGGACAATCATCCTGCTGAACGATGAGAGGAATCTCTGTGCAACCTAAGACCACCCCATCGCAGCCCTGTTCTTTCAATTCCTGAATCACCTCATTAAAATATAATCGCGATGACTCTTTAATCACACCATAAACCAATTCATTGAAAATAATCTTGTCAATGCTCTCCCTTTGATCTTCCATTGGAATTTTACATAAGATGCCAAGCTTTGCTAGAGTCTCTGAATAAACTGGGCCGGTCATCAAATGGCTTGTTCCGGTAATTGCTAAACAGGATAGATTTAACTCACGGGCCTGATTAGCAACGGCGTCGGCGATATGAATCCATGGGATTGGAGACTCTGCAGCAACGATGCTATATGCCTCGTGAATAGTATTGTCAGGCGAAAGAGCGAAATCAGCCCCACAACTCTTAAGTTTATGTGCGGAGGACAACATCAAATCTGCGACCCGCCTCCAGTCGCCTGCCCGAACAGCAATCATATATTCACCCAATGGATAGGTATGCATGGTCACTTCTGGGTGCATGTGTTCGCCCATCTGTTCTTTTGCTTCAGAACAGATGGTGCGATAACACAAAGCAGCTCCCTCCGCGCTACAGCCAACGATTCCGATATGTTTACTCATAGTGATGGCGCTCTCCTGAAGCGCCTAGCCTAATATACAACCTTAACTAAAAAAAACAATAAAATCACCAGCGAGACAAGTCGCCTTCAAACAGGAAGTGGTCGGATAGCGGGTGCGCTAAATTATCATCCTCGAGCATTAATAATTGGTCATAACTTAACGGAGGGCTAGTCATCTTAGCAAAAACTGCTTTGGCCAAAAACTTCATAAGCCACATGGGTAGATGCAGCACAAATTTTAGTCTGAAATTAGCACGGGAAATATCTTGGAAAAGACGAGTGTAAGAGTATTTTTCTGTGCCACCGGCATCGACTACCTCATTGTCACCAGACTCTATAGCATTCACAATAGCGGTCGACAAGTCCGTAACACACAATGGCTGGCAAAGCGAATTGCCGGAGCCCGGCAGCGCGACAAATGGCAGCCATCTAAACTGCTGCACAATCGTTGCTACGAAGTCTTTTCGACAGCCAGGGTAGTCCTTCGCCACACGACTAAAGAAAAGTAATGAGGGGCGAAAAATTGTCCATGCCAAGCCACTAGATCTCACAATCGATTCTGCCTTCCATTTCGATTGATGATACACCGACTGTGATTGACTATGCGTTCCAGCGGCGGAAACATAAATTATTTTTCTCGCGCCAGAACTAGCGCACGCTTCAGCCAAGCATTGGCTTCCCTCTACGACCACTCGTTGATGGGTGATTCCTTTTTTTGGGCACTCTGTCAATAACCCCACTAAATGGATGACTGTGTCGCAACCTTCTAGAGTATCGCGCAAAGCATCTTTGTCACAGATGTCTGCAAATTTCCAAGTCACGTTTCCCTTTTCATTTGGCTCACTTGCGGTGTCGACAGAATGCCCTAAAGCTATAACCTCTAAAGGTTTCTTTGACAACACTTCGAGCACGGATGAGCCGAGGAAGCCTGACGCTCCGGTCACTAACACACGATGTTTAGTTTTCATTGTTTACAGGGTACCAAGAGGGTGCACCTCGACGCTTCCAAGCTGCAAAGCTACGTTTGTCGCCCTTATAGAAAGCTCGATAAGCACGGACAGGGTTGTTCTGGAACCTATAACGGTCAGGCATGCACTGCGCGAAAGGAGTAAGGCCTATATCTTCAAAACGATACGCGGCACAAAGATTAACCACTTCTATGGATTTGTGATTAACGCGCTTCTCATAACGAAACTTGTATTCTTCATTTAGCTGAATCGCTAGCTTCACCAACCAGGAGAAATTAGAGAATGAAGCGTTTGCCCATTTTACGCATGGGTGAGATATGTGGGTAGGCTTATAAGGGGCATCTTCGCCGCGCAAATGTAGTACCGAGCAAAGAATCTGCGCACTCTCTAGCACCATCTTAACGACGTGCTTATCACAATGGTATCTAGCACATTTTTCTGGGTCGCGATCTAAGACGAAAATGTTCATTATGCATGGTTGCGCAGCATGAGCTCTTTTGGGTGTGGCGCAAAATAAATTTGGCCCATCAAATATTCAACTTGATGTACGCGCACGCAAAATGCGATTAAATTGATAGGTACCAACAGTGGAAGGTGCCCCTTTTTGAAATCCTCGATAGAGCGCAATATCTCTTGTTTTTCCTCGGAGGAGAGCAGGTTTTTCAAATGGCCTAAGGCATGCTGCATCACATTCACATGCGCCTTCGGTGTCGGCTTCTTCTGCAAAGTTTCATTGAAGACCAATTCATACTCTTCAAAAATAGTGGCGTCTTCATCCGTGCCCAGACTCGCCACGATTCTGCCAAGCCGGCGGTAGCCAGGCTCGGAGTGAGATAGCAACAATAGTTTGTGAGCCGTATGAAATTCAACTAGTGAGCCCCTATTCAGACCAGAATCGATTAGCCCATGCCAGCGGCTTCTGGCGAAGATACGGCCGATAAAGTTTTCACGGAGCGGGCCGTCATTCAGGCGACCTTCATCTTCAATGGGCAAGTTAGGCCACAATCTCATGAGTTCCGCCGCGAAAAACCCAACACCATCCTTCCGGACAGCAACGTCTTCACGATAAACCTTGAGCCGGTCGATGCCACAGGTTGGTGAAGACTTCTTCAAGACAAATCCATCCAACTGTTCGGCCTGTAATTCAGCTATCGTGCTTCGCGAGAAACTGAGCATCGCAGAAGTAAAGTTTTCCCCCGTGGAAGGCGCGATTAACTGGAGATCGGAATCCGTTTCGACAATTCGAATAGCAGGACGAGGAGTACCCATGCCAATTCCGACTTCAGGACAGACAGGTACAAACTCAACCCACGGCGCTAATTCGTCAGAAACGAATCGGCTACGTGCATGTCCACCATCATAGCGCACAAGATCGCCGAGCAAG
>CAXGOF010000030.1:0-12932 GCA_964011335.1 uncultured bacterium | reverse complement strand
GCAGATAGAGGGCTTCCTTGATACCGTTAAGTACTTGATTGAGTTGCGTGCGGGCCGTGGCGAAATTGATGATATTGACCATCTGGGTAACCGTCGTGTTCGCACGATTGCTGAGATGGCGCGTGACGATTTCCGCAAGGGCTTGTTAAAAGTTTCTCGCGCGGTAGTTGACCGTATGTCGCAAGAAGAAGATCCAGAATCGCTTACGCCGCGCGCGTTAATTAACGCTAAGCCTTTCAGTACTTCGATTGATCAGTTCTTTTCTCGCGGTGAATTATCTCAAGTCGTTGACCAAACAAACCCACTTTCTCAACTTGCACACGAGCGCCGCTTGTCCGCTTTGGGCCCTGGTGGTTTGAACCGTAAGCGTGCGGGCTTCCAGGAACGTGACGTTCACATTTCTCACTATGGTCGTTTGTGCCCAATTGAAACCCCTGAGGGTGCTAACATTGGTTTGATTTCATCCTTGGCGCTATTTGCGATGGTGGACAACTATGGTTTTTTGGTGACTCCTTATCGTACTGTTAAGAAGGGTAAAATTACTGACGAGGTTGCCTACGTGCGTGCCGACGAAGAATACAGCTGTATCTTTGCTCCGGCTGACTCTAACGTCGATGATAAGGGGTTCCTGATCACTGATGATAACGGAATGGTTATGTCGCGCCATCAGGGTGATTTCGCCTTGTTGCCACGCAACGAGATTCAGTATCTAGACGTTGACCCTGCTCAAATTTTGGGTATCTCGGCTTCGTTGATTCCGTTCCTTGAGCATGACGATGCTAACCGCGCATTGATGGGTTCTAACATGATGCGCCAGGCGGTGCCACTCATTGCTACAGAGCCGCCACTGATTGGTACAGGTATGGAGCATGCCGTAGCTCAGAACTCTGGCTGGGTCGTGAAGTCACGAGCAGCTGGTACTGTCGAGTACGTTGATGCTATGCAAATCCGCATCGAGGGTGATCCAGAGCCTTACATCCTGCGTAAGTTCGAGGGCACTAACGAGCACACTTGCCTAAATCAAAGGCCTCTCGTGCGCGTGGGTGAAAAGATAAAGAAGAATCAGGTGATTGCCGATGGTCCTTCTACGGATAAGGGAGAGCTCGCTATCGGTAAGAATCTGCTTGTGGCGTTTATGTCATGGGAGGGCTACAACTATGAAGATGCGATTATCGTATCTCAGCGTTTGGTTAAAGACGATGCGTTCACTTCTGTGCATATCAATAGCTACACTGCTGAGATTCGCGAGACAACACTTGGTAAAGAAGAGTTCACTCGTGATATTCCTAATGCCGGTGAGCGCGCATTGAAGAATCTCGATGAAGACGGCATGGTGCGGATTGGAACCCGTGTTGGGCCAAACGATATTCTTGTTGGCAAGGTTGCACCTAAGTCAAAGACGGAACTCACGCCAGAAGAGCGTTTGTTGCATGCTATCTTTGGTCGCGCTGGTGAAGACGTCAAAAACGTTTCATCTAAGCTTCCTGCTGGCGTACGCGGTGTTGTAATAGGCGCTGAGAAGTTTAGCCGTAAGGTAAACATGACTGCGACCGAGCGTCGCGAAGCACACGAGAAGATTCGTTCTTTCGAGAACGAGTACGATGCTGTATTGCGTCGCGAATTGCAACGCTGTATCGAAGGTCTCAACGAATACGTTGGTTCAAAGATGAAGGATCCATCTACGAAGAGGTTGATGGCTGTTACCGAAGCAAGTTTATTCGGTGATTTGCAGCGCATTCGCGAATCGTTGAAGGCGTTCCCTGAGTCGCTTGGCCATCCGTCGCGTCGATCTAAGGCTGAAGAAATCGTGCGTGCTCATATGAATCGCATTGAGGATAAGGAGGCCTGGAAAGTGAAAATGTCTAGCCGCCTATCACGGGGCGACGATTTGCCGAACGGCGTTCTTGAAATGGTCAAGATTTACACAGCGACAAAGCGTAACTTGTCTATTGGTGATAAGATGGCTGGTCGTCACGGTAACAAGGGTGTTATCTCGACTATTCTTCATGAAGAAGATATGCCGTACCTCGAAGACGGAACTCCTGTTGATATTATCCTTAACCCATTGGGCGTGCCTTCGCGTATGAACGTTGGGCAGGTTTTAGAAACGCACTTAGGCATCGCAGCTATGAAAGGTGGTTTCCGCGCTTACACGGCGCCCTTTGATGGTGCAACCGAAGAGCAAATCGAAGACGCCCTCACTGCCGCAGGTATGCGCACTGATGGTGCAAGTACACTTCTCGATGGTCGTACAGGCGTGCCTTTCGAGCAAAATGTTTGTGTCGGCTACATGTACACGCTGAAGCTTCACCACTTGGTTGACGCTAAGGTTCACGCGCGCTCGACAGGTCCTTACAGCTTGATTACGCAACAACCTCTTGGTGGTAAGGCGCGCTTCGGCGGTCAGCGTCTCGGCGAGATGGAAGTTTGGGCTCTTGAAGCTTATGGTGCAGCGTACTTGCTGCAAGAATTGCTAACCGTTAAGTCTGATGATGTTGACGGTCGTACCAAGATTTACGAATCAATGGTTAAAGGTAAAAACATTCTCGAGCCAGGCACGCCAGTGTCATTCGAGGTGTTAATGAACGAGATCCGTGGTCTCGGTCTAAATATTCAACTTGACGCACCTGAGGTTAACTAATAAAGGATTACACAATGAGTGAAACAACAACAAATTCAACACCAGTCGAAGAGGCAGCAAATGCAGAGAAGTCTGCACGTGATTACAACTCTGACCAACTGTCCGTGTCAATCTGCCTAGCCTCACCCGAAGAATTCCGTAAGGCATCATTCGGCGAAGTTAAGAAACCAGAAACCATTAACTACCGTACATTCCGTCCGGAAAAAGATGGTTTGTTCTGTGAGCGAATCTTTGGCCCTGAGCGCGATTACGAATGTGCTTGCGGCAAGTACAAAGGTCAGAAGCACTTTGGTATTACTTGTGATAAGTGTGGTGTCCTAGTTACAACATCGCGTGAGCGCCGCAAGCGTATGGGCCATATTACTTTGGCTGCACCTGTGGTTCATATTTGGTTCTTCTCCGTTACTCCTTCACGCATCGGCAATTTATTGGGCATGAAGAAGACTGAGCTCGAGCGCGTAGTTTACTTTCAAGATTACGTAGTTACCGATCCCGGAGACTCTGACTATAAGCAGTGTCAGTTAATAACTGAAGACGAATACCGTCGTGCTCGTGTACAGCACGGAACATCACTTGTAGCAAAAATGGGAGCAGAGGCCGTTCGTGATTTGCTTGAGGGCATAAACCTCGAGAGTAAGGCCATAGAGTTGCGCGAAGGCATGAAGAATTGCACTTCTAAGCAACGTCTTGCCGACATTATTAAGCGTCTGCGTACAGTCGAGATGCTGCGCGACTCGCCAAATGATCCTTCATGGATGATTATGGATGTTGTTCCAGTGATTCCGCCAGAATTACGCCCACTCGTGCGTCTCGATTCAGGCAACTTTGCATCATCTGACTTAAACGATCTTTATCGTCGTTTGATTAACCGCAACAATCGTTTGTTACGCCTAATCGAACTTAACGCGCCAGAAGTTATCATCCGTAACGAAAAGCGTATGTTGCAGCAGTCTGTCGATGCATTGTTCGACAACGGCCGTTGTAAGCGTCAGGTGCTAAGTACATCTAACCAGCCGCTTAAATCACTAACGGACATGATCAAGGGTAAGCAAGGTCGCTTCCGCTTGAACTTGTTGGGTAAGCGTGTTGACTACTCGGCGCGTTCCGTGATTGTTGTTGGTCCAGAACTCAAGCTGCACCAATGTGGTCTGCCGAAAGTAATCGCGCTTGAATTGTTCCAGCCGTTTATTATTCGTCGCCTAAAAGAGCAGCGTCTTGCTGAAACAATCAAGGCAGCTAAGAAGATGCTTGAGCGTCGCGAAGAAGTTGTATGGGACATTCTCGAGAAAGTAATTACCGGGCACCCAGTCCTTCTAAACCGCGCGCCTACTCTGCACCGTATGGGTATGCAGGCATTCGAACCGGTTCTTATTGAGGGTAATGCAATTCAGCTGCACCCATTAATGTGCCCTGGCTATAACGCTGACTTTGATGGTGACCAGATGGCCGTTCACTTGCCGTTATCTTATGAGGCACAGGTCGAGGCATCTACTTTGATGTTGTCAACCAACAACGTGTTCTCGCCGTCAAATGGCGAGCCAATCATTTCTCCTCACCAAGATATCATTCTTGGTTTGTATTACATGACAACGATGCGTGTCGAAGCTCTTAACGAATGGACCGAAGATGCTGTCGGCGTTGCAGGATGCTATAGCTCACATAGCGAGGTTCTTCAAGCGTATTCAGCGGGTCACCTAGAGACACACTCTAGTGTTAACGTGGTGTTCCCAGCGGGCATGGTTGTGCAAGCAGCTCACGGCGAAAAGCCGCGTGCGCTAAAGAAAGACACGATGATTGAAACGACACCAGGTCGTCTAGTCGTGAACGATAGCATGAAGGAAGGTATGCCGTTCTACAACTTTATCCTCAATAAGCATGCGATTCGCGATTTGATTCACGACTGCCATGCCTATTGCGGGCGTCCTGCTACTCTCGAGCTACTCGATGAATTAAAGGCTTTGGGCTATAAGGGCGCTACGCGTTCTGGTTTGTCGATTGTGAAAGATGACATGCGTATTCCTGCTGAGAAGTGGGGCATCATCGCTGCAACTCAAAAAGAAGTGGATCAGACTCGTCAAGATTTCCTTGATGGTCTTCTTACCGATAACGAACGTAACTCAAAGGTTATTGACCTCTGGACAACTGCTCGTGACGAAGTGTCGAACTGTTTGCTCAAAGAGCTAGAAGCTGACACACGCGATGGCAAACCTTACATCAATCCAGTATTCGTTATGGCGAACTCTGGTGCTCGTGGTAGTGTTGACCAGATTCGTCAGCTATCAGGCATGCGTGGTTTGATGGCTAAGCCGTCAGGTGAGATTATCGAGACTCCGATTCGTGCGAACTTCCGCGAGGGTCTGGCTGTGCTCGAGTACTTCTCGTCAACTCACGGTGCTCGTAAAGGTCTTGCTGATACGGCGTTGAAAACTGCGGACTCTGGTTACCTTACTCGTAAGTTAGCCGACGTTGCGCAAAATGTAATAGTTACCGAAGTAGACTGTGGCACATTGAATGGTATTTCTAAAGTGCCTGTTTACAACGGAGAAAAGATATCGATCCCATTGCGCCAAATCATTAAAGGCCGCACTGCGCGCGATACTATTCGTGATCGTGTGACGGATGAATTGGTCGTTGGTGAAAGTCAAATTATCTCTGCCGGCGCTGCAAAAAGGATCGAAGACATGGGCTACTCGAAAATTCGCGTGCGCTCTGTCTTGACTTGTGAGGGTACAGCCGGTATTTGCGCTGCTTGTTATGGTGAAGATTTATCGCGAGGCAAAGAGGTCGAGCTAGGCACATCTGCAGGTATTATTGCTGCGCAATCGATTGGTGAACCTGGTACGCAGCTGACGATGCGTACTTTCCACCAATGTGGAAAGTACGCATCGTCAGCTGCGTACTTTCCACATTGGTGGTACAGCCAGTCGTGCGATTCAGATTTCCGATACCAAGACTCGTCGTGGTGGTACTGTTAAGTACGTAGACTTGCGCACAACTGTTAACCCAGAGGGTAAGACAGTTGCACTCTCTAACACGGGTTCGGTTCATGTTTGTGATGCCAAAGGCCGCACACTAGATGAATATGAAGTCAGCCTCGGCGCGCAATTAATCATTAAAGATGGTGGAAAAGTCAAGAAGGGTGCACGTCTCATCTTATGGGATCCGCTCTTCGTTCCGTTGCTAGCAATGGAAGATGGTGTTGTTGAATATGTTGATGTCGAAGAGGGCAAAACAATGCTCATCGAGATTGATCCGAAGACCGGCGTGAAGCGCACTAAGATCATTGAATCTCGTGGGGATCAGCATCCGCAATTGATGTTGCTTGACAAGAAGAATGGTTCTGTGCTGCACATCACATCACTCCCTGATCAGGCTTACATCGAAATTAAAGATGGAGGTAAAGTTAAGGCTGGTCAAATGATGGCTAAGTCACCACGTGATGGCGGCGGTACTCAAGATATCACGGGTGGTTTGCCACGTGTAACCGAGTTGTTCGAAGCGCGCGTACCTAAGAACCCGGCAATCATGTCAGAGATTGAGGGCACCGTTAAGCTTGGCGATAAGCGGCGTGCGAAGCGCGCGATTCTCGTGACCAACGAAGAGACTGGTATTGAGGTCGAGCACATGGTTCCGCAGTCTAAGCATTTGCGTGTACACGACGGCGACTTTGTAAAAGCTGGCGATTCTCTGGTAGATGGCCAAAAGCCACCTAATGATATCCTTAAGATTCAAGGTGAGGAGCACGTTCAGGCATACATGGTCGAGCAAATTCAAGCTGTTTACCGTGCGCAGGGCGTAGGTATCGACGACAAGCACGTCGAAATCATCGTGGCGCAAATGATGCGTAAAGTTGTCGTTACGGAGTCAGGTGATTCAGAATTACTTCCTAACTCCTTGATTGATCGCAAGAAATTCAATGCTGTCCGTAATAAGATTGCTGTCGACCCCGAAAAGGCTTTGCCTGGGTGTCGTCCTGAAATCATGGGTATCACTAAGGCTTCTGTTCAATCAGAATCATTCATCTCAGCCGCGTCCTTCCAGGAAACGACTAAAGTACTCACTGAAGCCGCCTTGCGTGGTAAGTCAGACACTTTGCTTGGTCTTAAAGAAAACGTGATTCTGGGTAACTTAATCCCGGCAGGTACCGGTTTCCGTGACCTTCTACACACTCATGTCGAGCGCAAGCACGATTTCAGTCAATTTGATGACGAACTAGACACATCAGCCTCTTTTGACGCTGCAATGGCAGCGGAGGGAGCAGAGTTGTCAGAATCCGTCGCAGAGAGTAACTAATCAATAAATACACAATAAAGATTGACTTAGGGGCTAATTACGCTAAAATTTTTGGCCCAATCGCCTAGACATCTAGGAATAAACATAATGCCTACCATTAACCAATTAGTCCGCAAAGGCCGCAAGCCTCAGCGCTCTGTCTCCAAGAGCCGCGTGCTCGACAAATGCCCACATAAGCGTGGCGTTTGCACTCAAGTGAAGACCATGACTCCGAAGAAGCCGAACTCTGCGCTTCGTAAGGTTGCTCGTGTACGCCTTTCGAATGGGAAAGAAGTAACTGCCTACATCGGTGGTGAGGGACATAACCTCCAAGAACACTCTATCGTGCTTGTACGCGGTGGTCGTGTGCGTGACCTTCCAGGTGTTCGCTATCACGTTGTCCGAGGCACATTAGACTGTGCTGGTGTCGACGATCGTAAACAAGGTCGCTCCAAGTACGGCGCACGTAAGGGTAAGTAATAGTCATGCCACGTAACTTCAGATCAACTCAAAAATTCCAAAAGCCAGATGCGCGTTTTGGCTCAATGCTTGCCACTAAAATCATCAATGCGGTAATGAATGATGGTAAGAAGTCTATTGCCACAGCAATCTTTTACGAGGCCTGTGAAATGGCGGCAGCCAAGCTCGACGATGTTACAGTCGAAGAAGTCTTCGAGAAGGCAATTGAGAATGTTCGCCCAGCAGTAGAAGTTCGCTCGAAGCGTGTGGGTGGTTCTAACTACCAGGTACCACGCGAAGTGAGCCCTAAGCGCGCACAGGCTCTTGCAATCCGCTGGATTGTAGGTAACGCTCGCAAGAAGAAGGGTATGCCAATGGCGAAACGGTTGTCAACGGAATTCGTTGACGCTGTGAATAACACCGGAGCTTCGGTTCAATGGAAAGAAAACGTCCATAAGATGGCAGAGGCTAACAAGGCATTTAGTCACTTTGCCTTTTAAGCGCTAAGCATAAACTGTTAAACTCGGGCTGCTCTTTTACTGGGGCAGCCCGAGTTTTCTTATGTCTAAGACTATCATCATTCGCCTCAATAAAGAGTCTCCAAGGAAATGTAGCCTCACGCCACTTCGGCAGCGTGATGATTTAGACATCGAGTGGCACCACTGCAACATTGGCGACAAGGTCGAGGTTGGCCCGGTAACCTTGTTGCATCCAGATGGTGTCCCGCTCAGTGATGAAGATAATGTCCGCCCATTATTGCTGGTGGATTCTTCGTGGCGAGACCTACCACGAGTGCTGGCAACAGTAAGCGGAGATTTCCAGCTGCGTTGCCTGCCTAAAAATTTGGTCACAGCATATCCGCGTAAGTCGAAAACTTTTGAAGACCCTGAAACTGGTTTGGCTAGTATTGAGGCCTTGCACGCCGCTAGCGTTGGTCTTGGGCGGCGCGACGACTCTTTACTCGACGGCTACTATTTTGGCGATAAGTGGTTAGGGTTAAATCCTCAATTGAGCGATGAAGATTGAGCAACTGCGTAACTTCGGTGTCTTGGCGCACATCGATGCCGGCAAGACCACTTTGTCGGAATGCATTTTGTATTTAACGGGGGCGGAGTCACGCATGGGTGCTGTTGATGTAGGCACTGCGGTAATGGATTGGCACAGTGAAGAGCGTGAACGCGGCATCACCATCTCGGCTGCTATTGCTCATTGCCCGTGGCGCGATCATCGCCTGCAATTCGTTGACACTCCCGGTCATGTCGACTTTGCCGCCGAGGTTCGCCGTAGCCTGCAAGTGTTGGATGGAGCACTTGTAGTGGTAGATGCGCTAGAGGGCGTCCAGGCGCAGACCTATTCCGTAGTGCGCCAGGCTCAAGAGCACCAACTGCCATTGCTGTTTGTCTTTAATAAGATGGATCGCCATTGCGCAGAATTTCGCTCATCATGCGCGGTCGCTGCCGAGCAGTTGCAAATAGAGATTGTGCCATTGCAATTAGCTTATTTTAAAGACGACCACTTCACGGGAGTAATAGACCTAATTAATATGCGGTTATTGCAGTGGAATCCATTTGACGACTGTGCTGAGTATGAAACTCTTGACATACCAGAGAGCATGTCCGTGCGCGCGGTAGAGGCCCACCAGCAACTCTGTTCTAAGGTAGCTGACTTGAGCGAAGAGTTCGAGAACTATTATTTAGAGCACTCCACTTTGACTGCAAAAATGTTGCGTAGTGGTATTGCTCAGGCAGCTCGTATGTATAAGTGGTATCCTGCGCTAGCGACGTCAGCATTGCAGCGAGTCGGGGGGCAGCAGGTTCTCGATGCGGTAATCGATTACTTGCCATCACCTTTAAAGGGTGCCGAGGTCTCTTTACACGATTCTCAAACAGGTAAAGATGTCGTCCTCAACGTGGATGGTGAAGAATCGGTTGTTTATGTTTTCAAGGTGGAGCGCATCACCAAAAAGGATGTCGCCTATGTGAGATTATTCTCTGGTCAGCTAGCGAGTGGTCAGCAAATGTATCTCGAACGAACTGGGCAGCGGTTCACCGTCGAAGATTGTTTTACGGTACTCGCTGACGATCTACAATCGAAGGCAACTTTTGCGAATGGTTCGCTGTTTGTAATTAAGGCCGAAATCGAATTGCAAAGTGGCGACACTTTGCGTTCTTCTCCTGCGCGTGGAGCACTCGAGCCCGACTCATTGTCGTCACCTGTGATGTCCATGCGTGTTGAGCCGCCAGTTGATGGGGATCGCGACGAGTTAATCGCGCAATGTAAATGGATCTGCCGCAGTGACCCCAGCTTAGCTATGCAGTGCGATGATGGGCAGATTGTCTTACGTGGCCAAGGCCAGCTGCATCTAGAAATTGCCGCTAAGCGCCTGACGGACGAATGTGGTTTTGCAGTTCACTTTGGTGGTGTGATGATAGAACAATATGAGAGTATTGATGAAGTTCATAGTCTAGAAATGGATTATTCGCACTTTGACGACACTAGTAATAGACTTTCTCTCGAACTTGAAGTCTCTGCCGCTGATCATCATGGTGTTAAGCTACGATATTCACCACTATTAAGCGATATTGATAGTCAGTTGTTAGATTCTCTTTACAGTGGGCGGGTCTTCTACGGGTGGGTGGGGCCAGCTGGTTATGGGCTGCGTGCGCTGTCGGTGCGTGTTACAAAGCTTGAATTGGCCGATAAAGCGCATGACGTGGCCGATTTGCTGGTTGCGGCAATGCATAGCTGTATGTCGCAAGTGCTTTCCCAGAAAGGTGTTGTGCAAAAACCGTTCTTGAGCTTCGAGGTGCGTACTCCAGACAGCGAGCTTTCGTCAATTTTGGCTGACTTGCAGGCGCGAAATGCCAATATTCTGGTAGTAGAGCAGGAAGATGGCCGCGCTTTAGTGCGTGCAGAGGCTTATTTCTCTGAGCTGGCCGACTACTCGACAGATCTTCGATCGCAATCTCGTGGTCGTGCTGAGCTCACAATCGGCCGTCAGAGCTGGAAAAGCTAGTTTTTTTGTTTTTATTGAAGTTTTGGTGATGTTCTTGGCTGTATTACCTTGACCTGGGCTAAATAAAGACTAGAATATGCGACCCAATTCCCGGGGAATGCCTCGTTTAATCCGGACCTAACCGCAATTCTTGCGGCGGATAGATTTTACGAGGCTTACAGTGCATTAAATCAAAATGTCTAACCGCATTCAAATCCGACTCGAAGCATATGACCACGAAGCCATTGATCAGGCAACTGAATCAATCATTGAAGCAGCACGTCTAACGGGCGTCCAGGTTTCAGGTCCTATTCCTCTTCCTACTCGTTGCGAACGCTACACAGTGTTGCGCTCACCCCACGTAAACAAGAAGGCTCGCGAGCAGTTCGAAATCCGTACGCACAAGCGTCTGATGTACTTGCTCGAACCAACACCACAAACAATCGACGCGCTTAACCGCCTCGTATTGTCTGCCGGTGTCGACGTACGAATTAAGCTCTAGTTCGTATTAACTTAATCCCGCATGCTATAGACGCCTCTGCGAAATCGCTCCGAAATGGATACTGGAGAAAAACATGACAACTAAAAACTTTTTATTGGCAAAGAAGAAGGGGATGACCCAAATCTTCCGAGAGGACGGCTCTGTCGTTCCTGTCACGGTCTTAGACGTAAGTGATTGTGCTATCACAATGCTTCGTACGCCAGAGCGTGACAGCTACTCAGCTGTTCAGGTTGGTCTTAAGCAGGCTCGCGACAAGCACGTCGCCAAGCCGCAACGCGTTGCGGCAGAAAAGGCAGGCGTTAAGAACTATAAAAGCCATTGTGAGTTCCGCGTTGATTCTGTTGAAGGCTTTGAGCTCGGACAAGAGTTAGGCGCAGATGTTTTCACGGTTGGCGAAGTCATCGACATCTCTGGCAAGTCAAAGGGCCGCGGCTTCGCAGGCTCGATTAAGGCTCACGGCTTTCGTCGTGGTCCCGAGAGTCATGGTAGCCAGACTGTGCGTGCTCCAGGCTCTATTGGCCAGTGTGCTTATCCAGGTCGCGTGTTTAAAGGCACTCGCATGGCGAAGCATTACGGTAACTCTCGCTTCACAACTAAAAACACGGTTGTTGAAGGTATCGATGTGGAGCGCGGCCTATTGTTGGTTCGCGGCGGTGTTCCGGGCCCACCTAACGGTCTGATTCAGGTAAGTACTGCCAAGACTGGCGTTCAGCCTAAGTAGTGAACGAAAGATAGGAAAA
The DNA here is from genome assembly GCA_964011335.1 of uncultured bacterium. Classification (GTDB taxonomy): domain Bacteria; phylum Planctomycetota; class UBA1135; order UBA1135; family UBA1135; genus JAPKEZ01. Next base: position 1,323 of record CAXGOF010000030.1, on the reverse strand, counting down.
TGTCAACAATCACAACTTATGATTTAGGTTCGGGCAAGACCGGCGAGAGAGAATTCTCGGCTGATCTTGGCGAAGCACTCCTTTACCGCACCATGAAAGATGCGGTCGTTATGTACCAGTCAAATAGTCGTCAGGGCGATGCTCACGTGAAAACACGCGGCGAACTGCAAGGTCATACTGCCAAGCCGTGGAAGCAAAAAGGTACGGGCCGCGCTCGTGCTGGTGACCGCCGTTCTCCTTTATGGGTGGGTGGTGCTACAACTTTTGGACCACGTAATACACGTCGTTGGTACTACAGTTTGCCAAAGCGTCAGCGCAATGTTGCATTGCGTTCAGCTTTGTTGGGCAAATTGGTTGACCGCGAAGTCACTGAGGTAAGTGGTTTGTCTTTTGACAAGCCGTCATCGAAGATAGCACGTCAAGTGTTGCGGGGTTGTAATGTTGTCGATGGTAGTGTTCTGGTTCTCACGGCCGCTCATGACGATAACACCTACCGCTCATTCCGTAACTTCCCGCGAGTTACTGTAATGACAGGTGCTGACTCCAATGCTTACGAGTTATTGGCGCATAAAAACGTCATTGCTCAAGAAGGCGCACTCGAAGCTATGATTGCTCGTTTCTAATAAAACTTTAATAAGAAAAAATAACATGCAAGCAAGCGAAGCATACGAAATCATTCAGAGGCCGATTCTCACTGAGAAATCAACTTCTGAGCAAGAACGTGCAAACGTCTACCGTTTCGAGGTGGCTGGTGGTGCCAACCGCATTGAAATCAAGCAAGCAGTTGAATTGCTGTTTGATGTTAAGGTTGACGAAGTCAATACTATGGTCCGGAACGGCAAAATGCGCCGTCGTGGGGCAGTTCACTTCCGTACTTCAAGCAAGAAAATTGCTTTGGTTAAATTAGTCGACGGAAACAAGATAGACCTTCTGTAATCATTTACAGAATAACAACATGAAATAATGGGAATTAAGTACTACAAACCGACATCACCCGGCCGCCGCGACGGCTCGGTGCTTGATCGTGCAGAGTTAACACGCCAGACCCCCGAGAAGAGTCTGCTGCAACCGCTCAAGAAAACTGGTGGTCGCAACAATCTGGGCCGTGTTACATCTCGTCACAAAGGCGGAGGCGCTAAGCGTCGTTATCGCATGATTGACTTCAAGCGCAATAAAGATGGCGTAATGGCCAAAGTGGCGCATATTGAATACGATCCAAACCGTACTGCTTACATCGCTCTGCTGCACTATGTAGATGGCGAGAAAGCATATATCGTTTGGCCGAAAGGGTTGCAGCAGGGTGACATGGTTAGTTCTGGCATT
>CAXGOF010000029.1:0-13098 GCA_964011335.1 uncultured bacterium | reverse complement strand
ATGTTCGAGTCTGACCCAGGGATAAACAGCGCACTGGTGACACCACCCGCAACGGCGTCGCGCATCATTGGATTATTCGGCACTACGACTTCGGCAGTTTGCAATTCGGGATTCGCAAGGAAGACCGTGTCATTTAAGTCTCTCAGGCTACCGGCAATATGGTTATGTGGCTCGACCAAACCAGGAACAAGCCAGTTACGACCAAGATCAACAACGGTAATGCCATCTTCAATTTCGAAGCCAGAGCGCTCGCCCACGTAAACAATTTTATCGCCTTTGGTAACGACCACGCCATTATTGATCATGCCCTGCTCGTCAGCCGTGTAAACCTTTGAAGCGAAATAAACCGTGGTGTCATCGACTTGCTGCGGTGCAGCGACAAATACTAGTAGTAAAGAAAACATTAGTTACGAGGCACCTCGTTGCCATTAACAAAAACAGTTTGCACTTGTGAGCGCAAATCAAACGGCGCGCCACTAAAGATTACGATATCGGCATCAAGGCCGGCTTTAATGCGTCCAATCTTGTCACTAACACCGAGCACGTCAGCAGCTTGCGAGGTTAATGAGGCTAACGCTTGCTCAGGACCTAAGCCATAACTTGTCGCCAAGCTTAATGCTTGTGCTATCGTCGCAGAACCATTCTGAGAGTTGCTGTAAAACGCCGTGGCGATGCCGTCAGCATTAATCATGGTAACCGGCACTGAGTCGACGCCATCAACCCGTGAAACGGTATCGGCAGAAAGCAAGAGCCCCACGTTACTGCCGCGCAGCAAATCACCGAGTTCGGCGCTGTACGCGAGACCCATCAAGTTCATCGGTATCTCATATTTCGCGAAAGTCGCAATCGCTTCAGCGGCTTCGTCGATGCGTGAAACTTTAACCACCGCCACACCGCGCTGCTCAAACAAAGCACGCATACCTTCGAGGTCATTGTTTTTATCAGGCGCAGCAGGGCCAGCATCAGCTTTTGACTTTTTCTTCTTTGGCCTAAAGTCACCCGCTTGTTCGACCTCGATACGCTCCATTGTGAAATCGACACCACCAATGCCAGCTAGTTTAATCGAGACGCTCATCGCATCTGGCGCATCGATAATACAGTCAACCATCAATTGCCCCACCTCGGTAGGCATTTCAAAATGAATAGTATCATTTTCGTAGATGCCGCCCTCAACCTCTAGTGTCTCTCCAGAAGGATCATCAGGTGAACTCAAAACAGCCGTCACATCTTTACCTTCATGATGCAAGAAAACATTGATAGTGACGGGCTCGGGAATCATCTCGTGCTCGATAGTCCCCTCCCACATTCCGTTTATTGGGTCTACAGCAGCGACCTCCTCTTCAGTTTCCTCCTCCTCCTCCTCTTCTTCTACGCCGTCGCCTTCTTCACTAGCAACCTCCTCTTCGACAACCTCCTTCCCAGCGTCTACGCTCTGCGCTAAACGTATGCGTAACTCGCGCTCACTTTCTTGACGCGCGGTTTTCGCCTTAGAAGCGCCTTCACTTTGCCATGTGGCATACTCTTCGGCATGTGCGGTAAAACTATCAGCATACTTCTTACCTCTTATCAGCAAAGAATCTAAGTCGGAAGACTTAGCATGATCAAGGGTGCTCGCATCAAAGAACACCACAGCGTCGCCATCCAAGCCTGATTGGCTGTCGCCTTGCGCAGCGGTTTTAATAACCTCAGCCCGAGTGCCGTATTTCTCGTAACGCGATGAACCGACTACAACCGAAGTAACCCCTTGACGGGCAACATACTGCCAAGCTTGAGCGTAGAATGATGAATCAGCCAAACGTGCGATACTTATATTGGACGGCAAACGAGTGCCATTAGTCATACCAACGTACCCCTTGGCATCGATAAAGCCGGGAGTAATATGAGCGTCATCACCAGCCTCAATAATACGCCCACCCATCGGATGCGGAACCTGGTGCCCGGCAGCGATAATGCGTCCGCCCTGCATCAGAACTTCGACGCCGCCGCTAAGCGCAGCGCCATCACCCGTCCATAACGTGCCCGCACGCACAACTACCGCATCAGTATCGAGTGCGCCTAGGCTTTCGCGGTTCCAGACGCGTTCGCCATCGATGTAAACTTGGCGAACAGAGCTAGCAGGATCAAGTGGCGCGCCATCAAGAACCAAAAAGTCGGCATCAAAGCCGGCGCGTAATTGGCCAACACGGTCTTCAACACCAAGCACGCGTGCAGGAATTGAAGTAATAGCTTGCAAAGCTGCACCATCGCTTAAACCCATACCACTGGCGATGCTCGCTGCCTCGAATAACAATACCCAAGAAGCGTTGCGTCCGGCCTTAAGGGCGACGGACGAATTGGCAGCCACAGCTTCAATCAAGCCATCGTCGAGGCGTGACACGCCTCCGCTAAGGCTAGAATACATAGGTACTTCTAGCAAAGTTATTTTGGCGCTAGCTTCAAGTGCTTGATAATTTTCAAGCGACGCGGACGCCATTCCTTGCAAGACTACTGGGCTATTCCATTCATTGGCAATTTGCAAAGCTACACGCGCTTGGTCGGCATTGTCTGCCATGATGCGCAAAGGTTGCGCACTAGCTTTCCATTCTTGCAAACCGCGCTGATTCGCTAAGCCCGATGAGTCTAGCCCACCAGCAATCGCTGAACGCAATGCACGCATAGCGCCGGGGCGCGTTGTTGGCGCTTGCCTCTCTGCTGGCAACAAAGGATTTTCGGCTGTCGGAGGTATGGGTGGGCGGAAGTAATCAGGTGGATTAAGCGCACTGTCTGTTAGGTTCACCAACAAATCAGAGCGAGAATTAACCACGCGCTTCTCGCCTGCAGTTTTTACAACGGCACCGCGTCCGCCTATTAAGCGTGAACGGTCGGGTGACAAGTAAACCGTGGTCACGCCATGCTCAAGAACCTTCGAATAGTCTAACCATGGGTCGTAATTATCGAAAGCCATGTGGTGAGCCGCTAACGACAAATCGGTATTGTTACGTGCCCCGCTGACTGTTGAATCGGCGGCAACCAAACCTGGCATCAGGTGCGCGTCACCGAGTTCGATAACCGGCATGAGTGGAGGCAGTTGATCGGCAGCAAACACGCCAATGATTTTGCCCGAATCAACCACCAAGTAACCATCCTCGATGGGGTCTGCTCCGGGTTGATGGATTACTGCGGCATGATAAGCCTGGGCATCGACCGCAGCCGTCGCCAACAAACTAGCTACACCAGCAGCTATGAATAATTTAATTAATCTCACTACTTAGTGCCCTCCTCTAGGCGCTGCAATCGCGTGTCTTCTTTGCGATCATAGACCCTGTCGCCGCGGATATACACTTCAAGAACTTTGGATTGTGCGTGTAAAGGGTCGCGGTCGAAAACCACGAATGTTCCGTCAGCCCCTTCGTTGAAATCGCCAAGTTCTTCGCTCATTCCCCAGAAGCTAGCTGGGTTCGTTGTTACCGATGCTAACGCCGCCTCGCGCGGCACACCTTCGCGCACACACATCGCAGCTTGGTAAGCGAGACGGTCTGGGCCCATACGCCCCTCTTCTGAAGAAATTGCAAACTCTATACCAGCATTGTAGAAGGCCAAAGGTGCAAAAGTTTTATTGAGCTTTCTAGTCACAGGATTCGTTTCGACATACCACAAGTCACCAGTGATGACGACTGGGCGCCCCATTTCACTAAGCGCAGCGGACGCCTTATGTGCTGCTGAGCGAACCACAAAAACAACGTGATCCATCAAAGAGTGCGCCATCAACCACGTGCGTGCATGCATGATATCGGTAGCATTCGGAGCATAAATCCATAGGCGCTCGTCGCCATTAAGGATGTCGACCATCCCGCGTTGGGTATCGTCCAGATCTTCTTCGGATATCAAGTCTTTACCAGTGAAGTCATCCCCAAAGCGGATGTAACCCGCTGCACTATCCCACATATCGCCATCGGCGACATCAGCATCTTCTTCGATGCCGGCCTTTTTACGGTCTTCGCGAACGGCGCCATCGTAAGTCAGGTTCTCACCTATCTCACGTAAATCTAAATTCAACTTGTCTACCGCTTCGCGCAGTTCGGCAAGTTGCGACGAACGTGACCAACCACTCTTAGGCCCAATAGCTATTTTCATGCCCATGTCATCAGACAAGGTCATTTGCTCTATAGTCATTCCGGCAGGAGCAACTACGCGCCCACGTCCACCAACAACAGTGTTGTTGCCAGGAATCACACCGATTGCAACGGTGCCGCCACGCAGCTCGTCTTCAAAGTAAAAAGACACCGGGTCGATGGAATCTTTGACGTTCAAGAAAGGTGCCAGGGGCACATTTTCATTGGCGCGGTCCATACCCGAGTTGGAGTGTGCCTCGAAGAAACCGGGAAACACAACTGCTGTTGGGTATTCGTTGAGCAACACATCGAATGGAACTTCAATATCGCTACCGCCAATTGAGGTAATACGACCATTTTCTATAACCAGGGTGCCTTGTTCTATCACGCTACCATCGGCGCGCATAATTTTTGCAGCCTTAACTGCAACCGAGCCGCTTTGTGCAGCAGCACTAGCAACGAAAAAAGATGAAACTAAAAGAGTAGTCAGTAAACGCATTTTCTATTAACGGTTGTCAGAAACAACTTGGCCATCAATCATGACAACCAGAGGAATGGATGTAGGGTCTAACGGATCACCTGACCACAAAACGAGGTCGGCGTCGAAGCCAGCTTTAATCTGGCCAAGGGAATCGCCACGCCCGCATATTTGTGCGGGCACTGAAGTAATCAAACTTAGAGCGATGTCTTTATCTAAGCCCCAGCGCACTGCACGGCGAGCTTGGTAAATTAAGGATGATTCGGTCAAGACGGAATCATGCGCTTCAGCTGAGCCCATGGCGAACTTAACGCCAGCCTCAGACAGCAGAGCGGGCAGCGCTGGAGTTGAGCCAGATGCTTCAGAGCGGCGCCCGCGCGACAAACCAGGAGCTGCTTCGTAGCGTGGAGCAACCACGACCAACATGCTTAGAACGAAATCGCTCAGTTCTAGTTTGCCACTTTCATTAATATGCTCTTCGCCGGGCGCGTGATAATCTTCACAACAAATCTGCCCTGGCTCTGCGGCAAAAGCCAACTCAGCTGAAGACGGCCCACGCGCAATCGCGCGACTTGAGGAATCGTAAGCCGGACCTGTAACAACAGCCACGTGCTCGCGCGCAATCATCCTACTGATCTTATGCGTGTTAGTTGCTTCTTCGATAACCATGCGTGGCCACCCAAATTCTTCCTGAAGGCGCAAGGCTGTTTCAGCATCGTGAGCTTCGCGCGCTTGAACACGCACTAGCAAGTCGCCGCGCAAGGCTGCTGCCAGTACTTCGAGGTCGGCGCTGTAAGCAACCTGCCCGCTATCGCGCAATTCAACATACTCCAAGGCACGATAAAATTCGCGGCGCACTACCCACACAGTACCCATTCGAGTATTAGGACGGCGCGCTGTATACGATGTTGTCCATTTACCGCGGCCGGTCTGGTTACCCCGCGACGGATCGCCACCAAGCGTGACCTTCAAGGCTGCGCTGCCGTCTAGCAAACGCGCGGCGTCACCTTCTTCGCTAAACAACGACGCTGTTTGTCCACCATGGGTCTTAACCATACAACCTAGACCACCGATAACGTTCATTGAAGCTGGCGAGACGTAAGCCGTTGTAACACCTTCGCTGAGTGCGTAGCCAAAAGCCGGTGCGTCAAATTGCAACGAGTTAGACAATTTCAAGGACGCCGTCGACTCACGCGACTCTTCCAAGGTTGCGCCGTCAACTCCCATATAGGAATAGGCATCGACCAAACCCGGAGTCATGTGTGCACCCGCAATAGACTGCGAATCGTCGCCGGCACCCTGTGTGACCGCAGTTATCTTGCCGTCGTTAATAGTGACCAACACGTCGCGCATGACTTGGCCGTCGCCGAGGTGCACGGTATCGACAGTCCATTGCGATTGCTGTATCAGCAATGCCGCTGTTGTTATTAATAGTGAGCTAAAAATCATTAGTTGTTAGTGCTGATGTCAGCACGGTAGACCGTTTCGCCTGCAATCATTGTTGCCAATACGCGAGCTTGAGCGTCGAGTGGATGAGCACTCCAGAGGACTAGGTCAGCACGCGCGCCTTTTGCGATACGGCCGATGTCGTCACGACCCAACATTGTTGCAGGGTTGGCCGTGATGCTTTCAAATGCGGCTTGCGGGTCGCGAGTGATACGTGACCACGCCATTGCTGACGACCGCAAAGAGTTGTATTCGGTGTTCGACATGCGCGTACCAAATGCGACGCTTATGTTCGCCTTAGACATGCGGCGCCAAAGCTCTGCACGCCGAGCGAGTTCGCCCATACCAAATGCTGGCAAGCCGATTAATTCATCGGTGAACAAACCGGCGTATTCACCTGGGTCGCCGAGCAAAATGAATTTAGCGCTGTTGATGTTCAGGTCAGCCATTAGAGTTTTGACGGAACGTGTGCCAGCAGCGTCTTCAACGAAAAACCATGGCAAGCTGCCAAGAGCGCGAGCGCCGTGAGCGGCAACGGACTCGTGCAATACTTCGAGTGCTCCAGCCAATGATGATGGCCCAACGCGGCCGTCACTAACGGATGATGAGAGCAATGATGCGATTTGCACCGTTTGACCATCCGTAACCTTAGCGACACTAGCCTCTGAAGCCGTAGCAATTAAAGCCCCACTGCCAGACAATACGTTTGTAGGATCAGGTACTAAGTGTGCCGAAGTAACACCATACTTCGCCAACTCTTGCCAAGCGTCAGAGTCCAAGCGGGCGCCATCCACAGCGAGTAAATCTGGGGTAACCCTGTCAGACTGTTCGGTCAAAAATATCTCGGCGCCAAGTTGCGCGAAAGCGTCAACGAAGCCCGGCGATAAAACGCCGTGCAACCTAACCTCAATGCCAGCGGTTCTAGGGTCGGCAGCGACTTCGATAATCTTGCCGTCGGCGATGACCACCTTATAACCTTCAAGCAATTGGCCGTCAGCAGCAACAATCGCATCCGGCGCCAAGATAGTTGCCGACTGCTGTGCTGGTGACAGGAAAGGAAACGAAGCGAACGAAGCAATTAATGAAAGAGTTGTAAGCATATTACTTAGGCTTGTGAACTTTGAAAGTAGCGGATGCGTCGAATGGAGAATTACCTTCGAACAACAGCATCGTTGCGGACGAACCACTGGACAGAGAGCCGTAGTCACCCATGCCTAGAATTTCTGCTGGCACAGTCGTAAGTGATTCCCAAACTGTTGTTGGATCAGCGCCGCGTGAAATAAGGTCGCCAGCCCGCGTAAGCAACATCATTTGATGACCGTCGGCACCGCCACTGGCTATTGCGACTTTCACACCACCTTCTATCAGAGATTGGTAGCGACTAAAAAAGTCGCGCCCATTATCATTTGTATGGTGGCTTGGAGTGGCGGCAAGCACCACCGGGATTTGAGCCAGGCGCAGCTCGTCGGCAAGCAAATCAGCCTCAAAGCCTCCCAAAATCACCATATCTATATTGAATTGCTCGCGAAGACGCAAAACCGTGCGGATATCAGACAGGCGCTCGGCCTGAATACGCACCGCGTACTTACCGTCCATAGCAGCCAATAATAGGTCGCGTTGGCCACTAGCCTTAGGCGCTGACGGGCTTTTAGGGCGCTTAGGTGGCTTGGGTGCGGCCTTCTCCTCGCCTCCATCTTCTTTCTCAGGAGCATCTGGCCCGTGCTCATCGATGAACTTTTGCAGTTTCTCCTGGTACTTCTCTAGCTTTTCAGGAAATTCTTCGAGCTTCGTGTCGTAATCATCGAAGCTATCGCGCCACTCTTGCGCCTCGACGAAGGCATCATACAACTCTTGGCCATTGTATGTCGCCGAAAAAAGGTCTCCCGATGCAGCACCAATAGCGAAATCCAGCATAGGCCTGCCTGCCACTTGGGGCAAATCTAGCACCGTGAACTCGGCCGGACTACCAACGCCAAGGCGCAGCTGGGACCATCCTGGAGATAGATATACAGCGGCAACTCCGGCTTCACGAGCAGCAAGCACTTGAGAGTAGAGCTGCATGTCGGCAATCTCGACCTGAACTGGTAGCGAATCTCGAACATCGCGCGTGGCCGAAGACTTACGGTCAGAAGTGTAACCTTGAGGCGAAAAAGACGTCCAAGCATCAACCATTCCCGGGGCGAGCGTGCCTTTTACTTTAATCAAAGCGCCCTTGCCTTGCGACTGACCAAGAATGTTCGTCTTTTCACGCCGCCGATCAGTAGTGGATATCCAGCCAATCTTCCCAGACGCAACCTGAATAAATGCAGGCGATATCTTGTTCTCAGGGCTTAGCCACGCCGATTCGGCATGAATGACATAGCTTTTTTCGTAACCCGCTGACACAGGCTCTTGTTGCTGCGACGCTGCAAGAGCCGACGCAATGAGGATTATGGATGAGGCTGTAATCAAGAGGTACTTCCTAAGAACACGGACTGAATGAGCATACGCGCGACTGAGATAATGTTCAGCTATTATTTGCCAACAATCGCGACTTCTTGCCTCACGACAATCGGTACGTATCCGACTTCGTAACCGGGCGGCGCCTCAACAATCAGCCCAGCATCTAGAGTCACCAACTCACCCAATGTTGGTGGCGCCATATAATCACGATCTAGTGACCATGAGCGGTGTATTTCTTCAACCAAAGCCTGCAACTCACGCTTTTTTTGCTCACTAAAAGAGTATTGCTGAAACGATGGCTGATCGACAAAGCGAAACCAAACGTAACTAACCTGCGAGCCATCGCCAAGCACTACGGTATACACCTTTTTAGCCGAGTGCGGGCGCGACCAAGCCCCGCCGACGGGCGAAGTAAAAGCCTCGCCGAGCTCCGCGTTTGCAAATTCGGCCTCCACTAAGCCTGTCGAAAAAGGAACGTCCTTAATCGCAACTGCGACACGCTTCCCATCTTGGTGTTTGTAATATTGTGGAAACTGCCCAAGCGGTGCGTTATCAGATTCTCTCCAAACTAAACCCCAAGTGTTGTTGGCAAAAACCTTAGTATCAAAAGTATGCGCGACGCCGACCAAGGGCAGGCCATCCTGCGAAAATTTTGGCGTAGCTGTACTGAGCTTAGCAACAAAGGCACCTTGCATATCAAAGCTACCACTAGGGATAACACCGCCATTGCGCCACGCGATAAAGGCGTCATAGAGCGCCTGCTTGGAATAGTAAGTGACATCTTGTACCAGCACCGCCCGTCCGGAGTCGTCCACTGGGAAACTTAGTTTGGGTATTTTTGAATATACGACGCCCTCGCTATCCCGCGCGACAAGCTGCGGCACAGTATTGATCTCCATTGCACCACCACCCATTAATCCGAGCCGTGAATCAAGTCCACGATTGTGCAAAAAGGGTTCGTCGAACACGTCGGCAATTTTGCTCCATGTTTCAGGAATGTAATAGGCAATCGGACCTTTAAAGTTTGCTGCACTAATGAAACATGTCCAAGCATAATCACCCGTGGGAGCTTTTCCATCCATGCTTGGCACCGGAGAAGTAAACGGCAAGGCCATATAGGTGTAGCCAAAAAACTTACCTTGTGGCTTACCCGCGAAAGGCAAAGCATCAGGCGGAATTAATAAGCGATTGCTCAACTGTGCAATCGCGAGACGGTTATCAGGCAAGGCATCCGTGTCATAGAAAAAGGACCATCCCGGTGAACCGACTTCGTAGTCATAGCACTGTGGCGTTGCATTCATACTAAACTTCGGCGGTCCGTAGCGAAAACGATTTCCCCGCCAATAGCCAAGGCCGCCTTCTACTGTTTGAAAAACACTGCTGTAGGTTGGACCGCGTTCACTCCATGTTCGCGCCAAAGTACCTTCTGGAGCAAGTGGGTAATCTTTGTTATCGCGATTGTCCGGCGATATCCAGCCACTAGCCAAGCCAATCTGAAAGTCTCTTAATGGCTGATCGATTAACGACCAGGCCGCGGAGTAAAAGCCCATACCCATACCGTAAGCGCTGGCCTCTGCAGGCCGTGAGGCAGAATATCCAATGTAGCCGTGCAGGCCACGTGACCGCTGTTGCGGGACGGCAACGACTGACTGTTGAGCCGCAAAAAAAGATACAAGTAAAGCTATGACCATCGCGGTGATTATGTCAGCTTTGTGCTTTAGGTTCAACCATCACATTAATTACCGCGATACAATAAAGCCATGATTCCTGCTCCTCTAGAAACCGCAATTCATCCCACGGCCGTAGTCATGCCCGGCGCTACTATCGGCGAAGGCTGTGAGATTGGCCCCTACTGCGTTGTCGAACCGTCGGTTTCTCTCAGTGACGGCTGCACGCTTGGTCCACACGTGCACCTGCTCGGTCACACCACCATCGGCAAAAACTGCACCATTCGTGGTGGTGCTGTAATCGGTGGCGAGCCGCAAGACGACGATTATGATGATGAAGCAACGCGAGTCGTAGTTGGCGACAACTGCCAGATTCACGAACACACTACCATCCACCGCGCAACTGGCGAGGGCGAAACCGTTATCGGCGATAACGTACGCATGATGGCTGGCAGTCACGTCGGACACAATGCGCGCGTTGACGACTACGCGGTGCTAGTAAATAATTCAGCAGTCGGCGGGCATGCGCATATTGGCGAGCGAGTGATTTTGTCTGGACAATCGGCTGTACATCAGTTCTGCGAAGTAGGACGCTTGACGATGGTCGCAGGTTCATGCATGGTGACGCGTGACGTGCCACCGTTTTCGATTGTTACTGGTGCGCATCCCTTGCGTTGGCGTGGTACTAACAAAATTGGACTGCAGCGTAATGGCTTCGAAAGCGACGAACGGGATGCTGTCCGCAGTGCATTGAATAAGTTATTTGCGAACGAAACAAATCGCGATAGCGTTGCTGAGGAATTGGCGCAAAGCGATTATGATTCTGTCGTTGAAATTGCGCAGTTCGTTCGCTCGTCTACACGCGGTCTTCCCAATAAATAACCATGTCTGACTCTAAGTCTAATACCATCGAGACTCTCTTAAAAGAGAGTCGCCACTTTCCGCCTAGTGCTGAGTTTAGCGCACAGGCAAACATCAACTCGCAAGAAGTTGTTGATGAAGCGCATGTCGACTGGCAAGGCTGGTGGGCGACGTGGGCCGAAAAATTAACTTGGGACAAAAAGTGGGATAGCGTCTTGCAATGGGAAGAGCCTTTCGCTAAATGGTTTGATGGTGGCAAGCTTAATGCGAGTGTGCAATGCTTAGACCGTCATGTAGCGGCTGGCCTAGGCCGTCGCGTGGCTTATCACTGGGAAGGAGAACCGGGTGATACGCGTGAGCTTACTTACCAAGACATGCTTGATGGTGTCTGCAAAACAGCAAACGGCTTAAAAGAACTAGGCATCGTCAAAGGAGATCGCGTCACATTGTACATGCCGATGGTTCCTGAATTAGCAATGGCTGTTCTAGCTTGCTCGCGCATCGGCGCTATTTTCTCAGTGGTCTTCGCTGGATTCAGTGCGACATCTCTCAAAGACAGAATTCACGATCAAGAAGCGAAGTTGATTATTTGCGCAGATGCCACCTGGCGGAGGGGCAATGTTTTAGATTTAAAAACAGTCGTTGAGGAAGCTGTTGAACAATGCCCAACCATTGAAAACGTTTTGGTTTACGAGCGGGGCGGCAATTGTGTTAGTGCGGCCGGCATGTCAGCACGCGATGTGGCATGGTGCGATTTAATAAACAAGCAAAGTGATTACTGCGAGCCAGAATCTATGGATGCGGAAGATGTGTTGTTCATCCTTTACACATCGGGGACCACGGGTAAGCCAAAAGGAATTGTGCACACCACCGGCGGTTACTTAACGGGCGCTTACACCACTACACAATTAGTTTTTGATTTAAAGCCTGAGTCTGATGTTTACTGGTGTACTGCTGACATTGGTTGGATTACCGGCCACAGCTACATCGTGTTCGGCCCAATGGCAAACGGCGCGACACAAGTGATGTACGAAGGCGCGCCAAACCATCCTGGGCTTGATCGTTTCTGGGAGTTAGTCGATAAGTATAAAGTAAGTATTTTTTATACAGCGCCAACGGCGATTCGCGCATTCATGAAATGGGGCGACGAGCATCCGGCTGCGCATGATTTATCTTCACTACGCATGCTCGGTACTGTGGGTGAACCCATCAATCCTGAAGCATGGGTGTGGTACTCACATCACATTGGCAATGACAACTGCCCCATTGTGGATACCTGGTGGCAAACCGAAACCGGTGGCATCATGATTACGCCACTTCCCGGAATCACCCACACCGTACCGGGTTCAGCGACTAAGGCTTTTCCTGGTGTCGAAACCGTACTCGTTGATGACGATGGTAATGAAATCGAAGGTGCGGGTGGCGGTTACTTAGCACTCAAGCATCCCTGGCCATCCATGCTACGCGGGATTTGGGGTGACAACGAACGCTACCGAGATACTTACTGGTCGCGTTTCCCTGGCTTATACTTTGCTGGCGACGGCGCCAAGCGCGACGAAGACGGCAACCTCTGGGTGCTTGGCCGCGTCGATGACGTGATGAACGTTTCCGGGCACCGACTATCGACAATGGAAATAGAATCATCACTTGTCGCCCACGACTCCGTGGCAGAAGCCGCCGTAATCGGCATGAGTCACGACCTCAAAGGTCAAACGCCTGTTGGTTTTGTAATCCTTCGTGGCGCCCGCCAACCCTCTGACGAACTAGCACAAGAACTGCGTGCATTCGTCGCCACAGAAATAGGTACGTTAGCTCGCCCTGAGAGTATCTACTTCACCCCCGAGCTGCCCAAAACGAGGTCTGGAAAAATCATGCGGCGACTTCTTCGCGATGTAGCCGAAGGCAAAGATATCGGAGACCTGACGACACTAGCTGACCCAACTGTTCTTGAAAAACTCACTAAAGAGTATAAGAGAATAAACAGTTAGGTCGCTACAATACTATAGACCATGTTTGGGTAAGTGAGGTTAAATTCCTCCGCGGGTTCGCCACTGTAATGCGTAAGCTAAGCCAGAAAACCAAACACATACACCTTAACTCTGTCAATCTGGGC
>CAXGOF010000028.1:0-13166 GCA_964011335.1 uncultured bacterium | reverse complement strand
GACGGCAATTTTTCAGCCGAACTACAAATAGGTGGGCGCCCTGCCAAGCTCGCTTGTGACGAGTTTACCTCTTTGCCAGGACGACGTTTTCAATCTGGCGCAGAGGCAGCGCGCGACAACATGGCAGAGGGCAACGTTATTCTCGAATCGAGCAACGGTATCGTTTTTGGACATCGGCTCAGTCAACTTGATGTTGACCGCTATTCAATCCTTGCCGAAGAAAACAATCTAGCGCGCGGGGTAGTTTATGACCAAAGCCGAGAGGTGTCCTTTAGCGCTGGCAGTGTTTTGTATTCAGCGGAGCAGATCATTCTCTCTGACCACCCAGCAATTACACTTCCGGTTAAAGATTATGGGCTGGCTGGCTTATCAACCACGTTGATGGCTCATAAAATTGTATTCACCGATTCTAACCAGGAGTGGCGGGCCACTAAAGATGTGGTCATGGCCGGCGCCATCACCGGTAGTTGCCAGCAACTTGCATTAAGCCCCGATAGCGTTATTTTGACGGGTGGGCGCTCTAGCGAAGCCTCGTTGTGCAAGATTTCTACAACCCTTGAAGATCTCTCGCGCATTGAGCTTGAGGGCAACCTTATTGAATTTATCTTTGGTGATTCCTTAACGATTAGCGACAATGTGTTTGTGCAAAGGATTACTGATGTCACTGACTGGCTGCGATGTGATAATTTTCAAGCGACTGCTATGGGCGGTAAGGCCGAGCGGCAGGTTAATGCGTTAATCCAGCAAAGCGAAGTAGCCTGTCGTTCAATTAGTTGGCTGCGTGATAGCAATGGCGAAACCTTTGTTTTAAGTGGTGACCCCAGCTTAAATCACCCACAGGCGATTGTCCGCGGCAAACGCATTGATTTTTGCCCAAATTTATCAACCATTACCGCTCACGGGGGCGGGAAGAGCCTTGCAACAATTAAACGCAGCGGTGGACAAAGCGCAGCAGGGTCATGGATAAAATATAACTACGACAATCAGTCTTTGGACGCGCGAGGCGCGACCTTTGAGGACAAGCAATGATTATTGAATTAAGCTCCCTGCTCTTGCCTTTATTACAAGTGCAGCAACTAGGGCCCACTGTCGATATCGAGCGTGGCGATGTGAGTTTATCGGCGGACACCATCAGCAGCGAAGCAACCGATGGCGGCGTACGATATACCCTAGACAACTTTACGCTAGCGAGTGACGTGTCGCTATTAAGTGCGCAGCAAGCAACCATCGAGGTGCTTAACGGAAGCGGAGAAAACATCCCAAGTGTTAGTTGGGGCGCCGCACTGCTTAAAGGATTAGGCTTTGATAGCAACAGTAACTCGCTGAAGCTGGTTGAGATCTCTGGCAATCTCACCCTCAAAGAGCCCCGCTTTGAAATAACCGCCGATAAACTTAGTTTGCGCCCCCTTGAATCCATTAGCGAGTTTCTAAATGTACGTGCCACTTTTTCGGGCAATACCATTGGGCCGAATGGCTGGCCAATATTAATTGTTGCGGATAAACTACTTGAGTTGCCCGGCGGCATTCTTGAGTTCTATCAGTGCACCTTTTCAACCTGCCTTGCAGACCCGCAGCATTACAGTACTTCGTTTGAATTGTTACGCGCCACCAAGCTAGATAGCGGCCAGATGTCGTGGCACCCCGAAGGCGCGTGGTTTAACTTATATGGCTATCCAATAATTCCGCTACCATCGCCCGACTTTGTTGACGGCGAAGATATTTTTGGGCTTAAGGGGTTTAGCATAGATACATCGCGCATTGCTGGCACAACGATCACCCCTAAATTCGGCGGTCGCACGGCCTTCGACGCGTTGCGCAGTATTGAGTGGAGCGTTAGTCCCGGCTACTCAAATTTGCGCGGGCTACCCTTATCTTTTGACACCACTTACGTCGAAGACGGGTTCCTCAGCTCATTAAAAGGTTTTTACTTAGACGACAATCTTGCTAAAGATTTTAATCCGCTCAGCAGGACAATAGCGCGCGATAACAGTCAACGTTATTTGATTGATTGGCGCAATCACTGGCAAATAAGCAAGCAATGGGATCTTTATGCGGACCTCGCCTTAACCTCGGACCATCTGGTTTACCCAGAGTTTTTTCGTAGGGAGTGGCTGACGCGCGACGACGCAGAAAGCACAATCGAGTTGTTTAATCGCGCCGATGATTATTACTTTAGCGCTACTATTACCCTGCCAAGCCTAGGCTCTGGGTATACCCCACTAGGGGGGTTCGGCGCCCCGCCGGAGCCACAAGGGCAATATTTATCCTCCCAGCCATACTCGGAATTCTTATCCTACGCAACTGCTGGCAAAGGGTGGCGACCGCCATGGCTAAACACTTCTTGGGGGGCGAGCGCTGGCTACATGACCTTGTGTGATTATTCAATAGATAGCGCCACTGCCACGGACTACCTGGCGAACCTTGATGCCTCGCGCGCGCGAGTTTCGTCATGGGCGAATGCGAGCGCAAATTTTAACTTTAATGGTTTTAATCTGGCTCCCTCATTAATGATGCGGGCTAGCTCCTGGCGCGACAACGACCCTGTGGCGCTAAGCGATCGCCAGCTTTACCTTGAGTCAAGCATGTCAAGCAGCGCCATCTTCATCCAGCGCTACGATGATGGTTGGACGCACAAAGCAGTCCCGTCGGTTAGTTTTCGTGCGCAACACGCTTTGGTGGCTCCAGACAACATGCCTGACAATTTTGACAGCAACGATGCTCTCCAGGAAGGGCGACTTGCAGAATTGTCACTGCGCCAATTCTTCTACGCCCCAAACTCTGACAATCCGTGGCTAGATATGCAATTTTTACAGCCCTATTATTTGGCCGCATCGACGTCGTTGGGCTCATCATTGATGCCGTTTAGCACAACCAATAATAGCCGTGGTCTAGGGCCAACCGAAATGCGCATAAGGTGGGCGCCATCCGCTTATGGCAATGCCTTTAAAGGGATGACGGCATTGATGAACATGCGTTATAACTTCGAGCTAGATCGGGCTGATGAGGTTGTTGCGCAAATTAGCATGCGCCCTCGCTCAAATTATTTTTATGGCTTTAATTACCTTGAGACTAACGGCACTCCGCAAGATTTTGCTTTAGGCTCTGCCTATGCCGGGCTACGGGTTTCAGAAGAATGGTCGGCATCGATTCGCAAGAGCCGCAATTTTTCTGGGGACGCTGGATTCTACTCTAAATGGGAAGTCACTCACTACGGTCACGATTTTAATTTCGAGCTGGGTTATACTCTCGTAGAGTCAACTGGGGTAGACGGGATTTACTTCTCCGTTTCGCCGCGTTTCACTAATGATAAATTTGATAGTTTTGATTACGACCTCCGAGACCTCTATTAAGCTTTGTGCCTTCATTGGCGGCTTCGAGCTACTTGTGGTGGCCGTAGTTGGCATTATGGTTTTTGGCTCGAAGTTTCCCGAGGTGCTTAGACAAGTTAGTAAATTATGGTTTCGCTTACGGCGCACCATGAATGATCTTAAGCGCGAAACAGGTCTAGAGCAAACTCTCGATGAGTTGCGACGCGATGTAGACCCCTTTTCGCCTTCAGGCGCCGGGCCAGAGGACTCCGGATTTGATGTTTATCGCGAAGACGCAAGCAAGGAAGAGCCGGAAAAGGCTGCAATTGAATTTGTGCGCGACAAAATGCCGACCACTGATAGCGACAATGGGCTAGAGACCGAGTAAGGCGCTAAACGAACAGGGTTCCGTACGCGCATCGAGTTGCGGCAAGATTATTGCATCAAGCGCTAAGCGGCATGCGCTGGTTGAGCCTGGCAAAGAAAAAACAACTGCGCCGTTAATCATGCCCGCCGTTGCCCGTGATTGAATAGTGGCAGCACCTATTTCAGAGAATGAAAGGTGCCGAAATAGTTCGCCAAAGCCTGGTAAATGTTTATCAAACAGCGGCTCGATGGCCTCAGGTGTTTGATCGCGAGGAGTCACCCCAGTGCCTCCATTGAGAATAATTGCCTGCGCTTCCTCATCGTTGATGGCGAGATTAAGCGCATGTCTAATGTTGTCTATAGTGTCAACTACGACTTCGCGACTAGCGACGACATGCCCGGCCGTTACTAACTTTTCGCAAATTAATGCTCCTGATTTGTCGCTATCTAAATCACGACTATCAGAAACCGTAATCACTTTTACGCGTAGCGAAGAAAACTCTTGTTGTTGATGCCCCATTACAGAATAAATTTTTGAACGTTTTTGAAATGAACCTTTACGGCTTGCCCCCACTTATCATTGCCGTGTATCCCGCGATACTTCCGCAAGGCGGGCGGGACTGGGGCGCCAGACCCCAATGGTATATCTAAGGCTAACTCGCCACTCAATTGCGCAATCTGCTCTAGAAATGCGGCGCGCGCCAATACCGAAGCGCAAGCAACTGCAAGAAATTCTTCAGCGCGAGGCTTTTCAGTAACAATACTGCTTGGCAATGTTTTAGATAATATTTTTGTTACCGGCATCCGTGGCGAAAACCTATCTACCACCACAGCTTTAAACTGGCCTTTAGTGGCAACGTCTTGAATGCACTCTGCATGCATCGCGGCTAGTAAATCGTTAACATTCGAATTGTGACCGCCCCACTCTTTGTTGTAATCCGTCGGAAATAAATTAATTGTTTTATGGACAACGCGCTCTTTGAGCCACCGCGCCAACTGCAAAATAACATCATCCTTCATTTGCTTAGAGTCACAAATAGTGGTTTGTTTAACAAGTGCAAGAGTTTCGTTGGTTAACCCCACGGCGCTGACCACCAGTCCGCCGAAGCTATCGCCCTTGCCGGCTTCATCAGACCCTATTGCGTTTGCCTCTGCTGGCCAGCCTCCCGAAGGTTTGTCCGATTTGCCGCCCGTATCATCGCTGGCGACCATCGGCCTTGCTCCGAGATATTGCACGCACCACGCTTCTGAATTTTTGCCCTGAACAACTAATTTCCCGCTGTTATACATCGATGCGGTTAACCCCTCGGCGCGGACTTGAAACTGAGCGTGATTTAACTTTCCAAATTGGAAGTCGCCTTCGTTTAACTTGCTACGCAAATCAGCCACCTCCCTCTTATTTAATTTATAAACCCAGGTTCTACTCATTGCACCACTCCCTCAAAGACTTCTTTGCCGATTGTTCGCAATCGGTCATGACCTGCTTTAATTTTTCTGCTTGCTGATTTCGATAGCCCTTCTCTGCCATTTTCTCGCGGTTTATGGTGCCCATTTTCTCGTCATAACGAATAACTATCTTAGAAAATGGTTTAGCTAAAAACATTCGGTCCCAGGAATTTGCACTCCAATATTTCTCGGCGGCAACGCCTAAGGTATAAATTTTGCGGCCCGTGGCTGCACTCGCCCACAGCACGCCGGGAGCTACGCTATGCATGGGCCCGCGCGGACCGTCGGGAGTAAAGGCAATTGGTATCTCGCTGCCAACAGTTGTGGTTATTTTTTCAAAAGCCTCGCGTCCGCCGGCCGAGCTTGAGCCGCGAACGGTTGAGTATCCCATGCGATTTGCTACGCGTGAAATCATTTCCCCGTCGCGATTAAGGCTAACCATCACGCAAATGTTTTTATAACGATGGCTGCCAATAGCCGTTGGAATTGTTTGGTGCCAAAAAGAAATAATTACCTTTTCGTGTTCGCCGCGATAAATATTTTCGCCTTCCCAGCGAATGCGCCAGGTCTTGGCCACCACGTGAATAAATAGTGGCGTCACCCACTCAGCAATCTTTGCAGTGATTACACGCTTGTAGTGGCCGCGGCGCTTGGGTTTACTCATCGCCGATATTGTCGTTGTGCCCCGCTAACATTTCGACCTCATCCTCTTCCCTTTGCCAAACAGCGTGAAGGGCCTCCCGGTGATGACGGCGCCGTAAAGCGACAAAAGGAACCAGCGCTAATATTATTAGCACTAATAATAAAAAGAAGTGAGGGTACATTTCCTGAACAACACGCCACCACGAGCTCAAATTAGCCCGTACTATTTTTTCATGAGAGACCACGCTCAGGCCAGTGTGGTCCACAAGAGCTTGATCAAAACTGCGACCGGCCCCCATGCTGCTGAAAACTCTCAGGAATAACTCTTCGCCATAATGGCCCACTAGGTGTGTGACGAACTCTTTGGCCAGAGCATATCCAACAGATGCGCGATAAGGCTCTTCGCCGAATTCCACCGCAAATGAACTTAGCCGCGGCAAGCTATTATTCTTCGACTCCCACGCCAATGAAACTTGGTAAGTTTCGGCAAGTCCACGGTCCGCCCACATTTCGGCCAATCCTTCATGCAGCCACAGCGGAATTTGCCGCCGAGTTTGAGTGGGCAACTGAAAGAGCGCCCAATGCACAAGCTCGTGATTTAATAATTTAGCTATTTGCGATGGTGATTGCTCAGGCCTAACAAGCACTACAATTTGCTTTAACCCCGGCTGGGCCACAGCGTTGTACCAAGACGGCGGCTCAAATTGCAACTTATTAGAGAAGGCTTCTTTGTCATCGCAAAAGTATATTTCGCCTCCAAATCTTGAAGGTATTTGAAAGTAATCTAAAATGCGCTCGAGCTCACTAGGCACCCCCGCTTCAACCAAAGACATTTCTTTTGCAAGCTGCGGGCTCTGGTAGGAATAAACAAAAGTCTTTTCTCCGCGCGCCGGCTGCGTGCTCACCTCAGCCTGGCTGGCGCACGGTGCAAAAGCCAGCAAAGTAATTATCATGGGGTCCGCAATCAAAGTATTTAACAGATAGGTGTTAAATTGTAGTGCCTATGTGCGAATAAATGGTAGGATTTCATCCAATTCGGGCCGCACCCAACTGCTGCCTTGTCATCATACCTTAGACGGCCGTACAGGTCTCAAATAAGCAAATGGTTCTCTCCTTCGAAGACACTCCACTCTCTGACTGGTTCGCCAAGAATCGCGTCACCCTCACTTTATTTATAGTTGTCGTATTTGGCGGCATTTACGCCCTTGAGCAATGGCCAAGCTGGCAAGCAGATAAGATGGCAAAATCTTGGGCGCTTTACCAGACAGTCTCCGGAGACGTCAACCTTGATGAAAACCTTGGCGAAAAACTTGCACAAGCGGAGCAAGATCAACTGACCTACCCATGGTTTGTTTATACAACTACACGATTGGCTCTACAGGCCAAAAACACTGATGCGCTTAATATGCTCAAGTTGCATCTCGAGAAGATTGCCGCATCCGAAGAGGGCAAGGCTTGGGTGGCTGACAATAATGGCCAAACGCGCCCCATCGCCGACATTTTGCTAGACTCCATTAATGGCCGCGAAGCGAACACGCTCGACTTTGACAACCCAGCGCCAGGGGGCGACACGTACATAATAACCCTAAGTGACTCCAATGAAAACAGTTACGAGATTGTTGCCTCAATGTTTTCCGAGTCGCCGCTATCAGCTGAGCACTTCGCGGCAAACGCCGACGGCCTAGTCGGAGCAGAAATAACTAACTTCAATAACATTTCGTTGACCGCTGAAAACGGCCTAGGAGAAGCGGCCACTGTTGAGATTGAGCGCGCCCGCCTATTTCACAGCGCTGGAGTTTTATGCACTGTGCCTGGAGAGGATCGTGATGGGAGCCAAAAGGCTAATGTTATTCAGATTCTGCTTGAAGACAATTTCTACGCCGACGGCCAATCTTCGGTATTTGGAGCCATAACCAGCGGCCTAAACGAAATCAAGGTCGCCGCCGCTGAGCTCGCAAGCGGCCAGGTATTAACAATTACTGCTGTTACAAAAGCTTAAAGGCCAAGCAGCTCATCGGCCTCGTCGCCTAGGCCCAGCCCCTGCACCACACGGTCCAAGGAGTCTAGATCACTGAAGTGTAGGACTACCTTGCCGCCGCCTCGGGCATGAAGCTTCATTTCAGCGCGGCAGCCCAGCTTGCGCGACAGCTTCTCCTGCAGCTCTGCGGCCCAAGCCGGCTTAGCTGGGCGGGCGCGGTGACTCGGCCCTAAAGAGCCCGCCACTATCTTCTTACATAAGACTTCCGTGGCCCTCACCGACAACTCGCCGTCAACAATTTCCTTTTTTGCCCGCGCCAATCCGGACGCATCCCCTATTTGCAGCATCGCTCGCGCGTGGCCCGCCGAAAATGTTCCACGTGAAACATCCTCTTGAAGGTCGGCGGGTAGCTCTAGCAGGCGGACTAGGTTGGCCACGGTTGAGCGCTTGTAACCGAGTCGATCGGCGACTTGCTGCTGGGTTAGCTTGTAATTCTCGAGCAGCCTTTTGCATGCCGTGGCGCGCTCAATAGGATCAAGGTCTTCACGCTGAATATTCTCAATAAGTGCTAGCTCGAGCCTCTCTTCACTGCTAAGGCTTCCCTCCCGGACAATAACCGGCACCTTGCTTTGTTTAGCGATTGCTGCAGCGCGCCACCGGCGCTCTCCAGCAAGGATTTCGTACCTGCCATCGGGGTCAATAGTTACAATGATGGGCTGCATCATTCCATGGCGCCGAAGGGATTCCGCAAGCTTTGCTACGCCGCGGTCGGTGTGAACGCGCGGCTGCTCGCTGCTTGGATGTAAATCCTGATGATTTACCCATAGCCGGCCATCGCTAGCGACACTTTCGGTTGCGTGGCGGTTGGATAACAAAGAGCCTATGCCTTTCCCTAGGCGCTGTGGTGGTTTGGATGGTGCCATATAGAAAGACTACGCTCTTTCCAGTGCGATTACTACCTATTTAAGGAAAGGGAAGGCTTTTGTCACAGCGCCTAGCCCGGTTTCGCCTAGGCCAAGTGCGAACAGCTGCTCAATATCAGCAAGAGCTGCGTGATCGCCATGGAAGGAGTAGGTCCTGGTCTTTGGGTGGCTGCCTACCAGAACGAGCATCGCCATGAAGCTGGCTGCGTTTGCGCGACGACCGGCGCACTCAATTTCTACGTCCAGGCCGTGATGCTTAACCACATTGGCAATCAGCGACAGCGGCCTAGCATGCATTTCAATGCTGTCTGACAATGACACCTCGATGCTGCTGCTAGTTGTAAGCCCACTGAGCAGCTCTTGCGCTAGTGGCATGCATGAGCCTAAACTATTATATGCAGAAAAGATAAGGTGATTGGCTAGCACTTCCACCAGCTCTGGCCATGGCAAGACTTGGCTCAGGTGTGGGTCGCGGTGGTGGCGCTCATAAAGATGCGTTAGGGCAGTCACTGCCTCTAGCAAGTGTAAGCACTCGCTGATAGCGCCGCGAACCTTCCGTAGCCGGGGAATGGCTAGCTCTTGAGGTGTGTTACGTAAGTACGAGTCATAGTCACTTTGCAGGTTATGTACTCTGGACTGAAAAGATCTTGCGATTGCCTCAGTGCAATATTTTTTCATAAACGCCCCGGCGTCGCCGCCTGCAAGCCCCGTGGTAGCCGCGACATCCCAGCTGTTAAATAATCGCATAAAACGACTTAAATAGCGTGAAGCAATGCTGTTATCGCCAAGGATGCCATCCTCCTCCTCGTCACCGAATAGGTTAGATGGCAGCGTTGGGAGTGGAGGGTGGATTGCCGCCCCTGTGGCTTTCGGCGACACTGCTGCTAAGCCAGCCTCGAGCCAGCTTGTGCTAAGCTGAGCAAAAAGTCCATCCAAATATGCGTTGAGGCAAGAAGTGGATATCCCAACATGGCTAACCAGCTGCAGCTCGCTCCAGTCGGCATCGGCAGATGGATAGGGGTTGGGCCCATCCTTAAGTAATGACAAGCATGAGAGGGCCTGAGCAATCCACTTTATCCCAGAAACGTCTTCGCGGATCAAGTGGAAGCGCTTGTTCCTAGCAGCGCCATGTAGGTCTAAATAATCTTCCAGCAAGCCCGCCTCGTGATAAACAGCATAAAGGGCGCGCTCTTCATAACTTGTTTTATGACCATCTCTTACAACACTAATAGCGTCAAAAAACATATGCGCTTTACGCTCTAAAGCAGGCGCAAACATATCCTCTGACAGCTGGCTTGATCTTGCGGGTTGTTGAGCGGGTGGAGTCATTGCTTGGTTGGGTAGTAGTTTGCCGTCTTTTTTGATTTATAACGGGAAAAATTACCTTTTTATCTAATGCGGGGCGGTTGTTCGCCGCAAAGGGGGTCGGAGCGTTTACCAATCCTCCAAATTACTCATTTACTCAACAAATACAACACAATGAACGATCGTTGCCTAGAAGCGTACCTCCAAGAAATTGACGAGGTCAAACTACTCACTGCCACGCAAGAGGTTGAATTAAGCCGCCTGGTTCATGCTGGCGACAAAAGTGCACGCGAACACATGATTCGCGCCAACCTGCGATTGGTGGTTGCAATAGCCAAGCGCTTTAAGGGGCGTGGCTTAACGCTGCCCGACCTAATTGCCGAAGGCAATATTGGCCTGCTAAAAGGCGTCGAAAAATTTGATCCAGAAGCTGGTTTTCGATTTTCAACTTATGCAACATGGTGGATCAAGCAAACCATTCGCCGTTCGCTAATGAACTCTGTTAAAACAGTGCGCGTGCCCTCATATATGGTAGAGCTGCTAAGCAAGTGGCGCCGGACGAACGAACGGCTGGAAACGGAGCTCGGTCATAAGCCCATGCCAGAAGAGATTGCGGCACACATGGAAATCTCGAAAAAGAACATAAAGGTGGTACAGCAAACCATTCATGACCAAGAGGTCGCACCTCAGCTGGGCAGTGATGGCATCTGTGGAGTGCGCCCAGCAAATCGGGGGAATAACCGCGACTCGCGGCCGCCGGATGATTTGATAATGGAAAAGGATGCGATAGAGACCATCCGCGAAATTTTGGACTTTATTGACCCCTTGGAGGCAGGGGTGTTGCGCTACCGTTATGGATTGGACGGCGAAGAGCCCGCGACTTTAGAATATGCATCGAAGCAGCTTGGCATCTCGCGTGAACGTGTACGTCAGCTTGAGCAACGCGCTTTGAAAAAGTTGCACCGCTATGTTGTAGATGGCAAAAAACCACAAAGCCTCGAAAAGTTTAGAAGCCGCAAGCGCGCCTAAGCCGAACACACACGATGCGGAAGGTAACGTTGCCTTATACGTTCACCTTCCGTATTGTGTTAAGAAGTGTCGTTACTGTGATTTTAACTCTTATGCCTATACCAACCAAAACATTGACAGCTACCTAGCCGCGGTATTGCAAGAGGCGAGGCTGCGCGCGACTGGTTTAAAGCCACATACTTTATTTATCGGTGGAGGGACCCCAACTTTAGTCGAGGCAAATAAATTAAAAGGCTTTCTTGATGAGCTAAACCAAATAACCGGGTTTGCCGAGACCGTTGTCGAGGCAACTATCGAGGCCAACCCGGAGTCGTTTGATGACGCCACCGCTCATGCCGTATTTACTAGCGGCATCAATCGCTTGTCTTTGGGATTTCAATCCTTGCGCAACGATGTGCTGCTTGCCTATGACAGGGTGCATGATGTAGATCAATCATTTGGGGCCTTCCAGAGCGCCAGAAATGCTGGTTTTGAGAATATAAATATCGACTTAATCTATTCCTTCCCGGGGCAGCTGTTGGGAGAATGGCTTGCGGATTTAGAATGTATTCACGCATTGTCTCCCGAGCATCTTTCTTGTTATGAATTAAGTTATGAACCAGGAACAAGTTTAACAAGGTTGCGTGACGTCGGTCGCCACCGGCCGAATACTAATAAGTTTGCAAAAGAAATTTTTGAACATACTCGTAGCGCGAACAGGGACGCTGGCTACCGCCCCTATGAGGTTAGTGCTTTTTCAAAAACGGGCCGCGAGTGCAAACACAACTTGGCCTACTGGAACTCATCACCGTATATCGGGCTTGGGGCGGGGGCGGCCAGTTGGCTGAATCCGAATCGTATTATGAATATTGCTTCTCCGGAAAAATATATTGGGGCGATAGCGGCCCAACAAAATTTTCATCAGGAGCAAGCTTTCTGCTCGCCCTCAACGATTTTGTTCGACGCATTAATGATGGGGCTACGCCTAGAAAATAAAGGCATCGCTATCGACAGGGTTGCTGCCTTATCCGGGCTCGATGCTAAACAGCACTACTCAGAAAAATGGGGCGAGCTTCTCTCCGACGGCTTAATTTGCTTTTACAATAAAGGCGGCCGGGACTTTGTTCGCGCTACTAAAAAAGGTTACCTACACCTAGACACTGTCCTCACCGAGCTGTTGCCCGAAGACGACGGGTTGGCCGTATGATATGACAAAATGAAATACATCGACCGCCTACACGCAGCTATTGACAATTGTAAAAATTCGGCAATGGTTGGACTGGATCCGCGCCTTGATCATTTGCCAGAGCCTTTTCGCGGGCAAGCTGCCGGCTCTGCTAGCGATGCCGCAAAAGCTGTCACTGACTTTCATCGCGCACTGATTGATATCTTGGCGGGAGAGATTGCTGTTATTAAACCGCAGTCCGCCTTTTTCGAACAACTTGGGGCGCAAGGATTCGCGGCAATGGCCGATGCGTGCACTTATGCCCAAGGGAAAGGCCTACTCGTCCTAATGGACGCGAAGCGCGGAGACATTGGCTCTACCTCTAAGGCTTATGCTGACACTTTTTTGGGGGGCGGATATCAAAATGCTTTCCCCAAATGTGATGCACTGACCGTAAATCCTTTTTTGGGCATTGACGCCTGCGAGCCTTTTCTGCAATACGCAAAAAAGAACAATGCGGGGCTCTATTTCCTAGTTAAAACATCCAACCCTGGCGCCGCTAACTTTCAAAATCACGGGACCCCACCATTGTCTGAGGTTATCGCAGCCCAAGTTGCCGAGTGGTCATCTCAAAATATGGGCGATAACGGTTGGTCTAATATAGGCGCTGTCGTTGGCGCGACTCGCGCCAACGAATTAAGCGCCTTCCGAGAGCTTATGCCGCATACTCCCTTGCTGCTTCCAGGCTTTGGCTTCCAGGGCGGAACAGCGGACGGCCTAAGCTGCGCCTTTGACAGTAGCGGTCATGGGGCGGTTGTTAATTCCAGTCGCGGCATTTTGTGGGCACATGAGCGCCCTGAACTAGAGCATCTGGCTAGCTGGGAAGACAAAACCGCTTTTGCTGTTAGGGAAATGGTCGGGCAATTATCTTTGGTTTGCAAAAGCTGAGTTAATGGCCATTAAGCCTTTCCTTAGCTGCTATTATTAATAAATAAAATAATGATTGAGCCCACCTCCGGATGCAG
>CAXGOF010000027.1:0-13199 GCA_964011335.1 uncultured bacterium | reverse complement strand
TTCTAACCACCCGACTGTGCGCACTCATTACACCGAATTGTTGGTGCGGCGTGGCATAATGACCCAAGAAGAATGTGATGCGGTTGGCGACGCGTTTGATCGCGAGCTGAAAGTGGCTCTAGAGGCCTCGCGTAAATTGAGCGCCGATGCTGGACAACAAGAAACGGAAGCGCTCGTACCGACGGACACCTGGAGCGAAAAAGATTGGTGCAATGAGAGATCTCGTGATACAGCAGTTGATGTTGACGAATTAAAAGACATTATTGTTGCCACCAACACGATGCCAGAAGGGCATGTGGTTCATCCAAATCTTTTGCGACAGCTCAAGCGGCGCGAAGAAATGATTGGCGGTGAGCGTGATCTTGATTGGGGTTGCGCCGAAACCCTTGCTTTTGGCTCATTGATCAAAGGGGGCATGTCGTTGCGGCTTGCCGGACAAGATTCTGGTCGCGGCACTTTTAGTCACCGTCACGCGGTGGTTCGTGACCAACGCACCGCCGACGATTACCTGCCATTAGATACACTTAACGAAGATGCACACGTCGAAGTGCACGACTCGCTGCTGAGCGAAGAGGCTGCGTTGTCGTTTGAATACGGCTATGCCTTGGCGAACCCGCAAGCGATGGTTCTTTGGGAGGCTCAATTTGGCGATTTTGCTAATGGTGCGCAGATTCCAATCGATCAATTCCTTTCTGCAGGCGAAGCAAAATGGTCGCAGCTAGCTGGCGTGACCATTTTGTTGCCGCATGGCTACGACGGCCAAGGGCCAGAGCACTCGAATGCTCGCCCCGAACGTTTCTTGCAGTTGTGTGCCGAGGGCAATATGACGGTAGCGAATTGTTCTACCGCGTCGCAATATTTCCACTTACTACGCCGCCAAGGCTTGGCAGGCAATCATCGCCGCCCGTTGATTTTGTTTACGCCTAAATCAATGTTACGCGATCCGCGAGCAGCTTCTCCACGCGAAGATCTTGCTAACGACCGATTCGAGGAAGTTATTATCGATGCGCCTGGTGGTAAAGAGAAAGTAAAGCGCGTCGTGTTCTGTAGTGGGAAGGTCTATCATGACTTGGTTGATTACCGCCGCGAAACCGGACGTGAAGACGAGGTTGCCTTGATTCGTCTCGAACAACTTTATCCTTTCCCACGTGCTCGCGTGCAACACATCGCTGAGCAGCATGCCGATTGCGAATTTATTTACTGTCAAGAAGAGCCGCGTAATATGGGCGCTTGGTCGTTTGCATCACAACGCTTTAATGAGTTAGGCATTGCTCCACGCTATTCGGGGCGTGCGGCTTCTGCGAGCCCAGCGACAGGCTCTTACACCTTGCATCATTCACAACAAGCGTGCTTGTTGGCCAGTGCCATTGATAGAGCTTAATGATCCAAGTCCTTCGTAACGCGAAAGTTTATGCTCCACAGTCTTTAGGCCTCAAAGATGTTTTTGTTGCGGGGTCTAAAATTATTGGCGTGGTGGATGCGGGATGCGAGTTTGAATTGCCCGATAGCGTCGAAGTCATCGAGCATGATGCCCTTGGGCGACGGCTGATTCCAGGATTAGTAGATTGTCATGCGCATATCACGGGTGGCGGTGGCGAAGATGGCGCTTCAACTAAAGTTGCCGCCCCATTGGCCGAAACTTACTTTGCTGCCGGAGTCACTTCGGTTGTCGGGTTGCTCGGCACTGATGACATCACGCGTAGTACCGAAGAATTACTAGCCGGTGTTCGCGCTCTTCGTGAAGAAGGCTTGTCAGCCTGGTGCTGGACGGGAGGCTATCATTATCCGTTAACGACTCTAACGGGTAGCCCGCGCGAAGACATCGTTCATATTGATGCCGTCATCGGTGTTGGTGAGTTGGCCATTTCAGATCACCGTTCATCGCAGCTAACCTTAGACGAAGTGTTGCGCACTGCAAGCGATTGCCACGTAGGTGGTTTAATTGCGCGCAAGTCCGGAGTTTTGCATTTACATTTAGGCGATGGTAAGCGCGGCCTTGATTTAATTCGTCAAGCACTAGAGCAAAGCGAATTGCCAGCACGTACTTTCCACCCCACCCATGTTAATCGCCAGCGTGCTTTATTCGACGAAGCTCTTGAGCTGACAAGGCTGGGCTGCCACATCGATGTCACGGCTTTCCCGATTGAAGATGGCGACGGCGCTATTTCTGCGGCAGATGCCCTTCGCGAGTATTTGGCTAGCGACTTGCCTAGTAATTTAATTAGCGTTAGCAGCGACGGAGGCGGATGCTTGCCGGTGTTTGATGAGCAGGGGCGGATGGTGAAATACAGTGTTGGCACTAGCGCATCTTTGCTTGAAACTTTAAATGATCTTACTGGTAGCGGCGTTGCTCTTGAACGCGCATTGCCAGCATTCACATCAAACCCTGCCGAACATCTAAAGTTAGAGAAGAAAGGGCGCATTGCCGTTGGCTACGACGCCGACCTGGTTGTGCTTGACGATGACGGCAGCGTGGCTTCGGTATTTACCGCGGCCGAGACACATTACAAAAACAAAAACTAACATGACCCGAGGTTACATTATTCCGATTGGCGGCGCTGAAGAAAAGATTTCGAACCGCTCAATACTTAAGAAGTTTTTGGAGATAAGCGGTAGCGCCCAAGCGCGCATTGTGATTATTCCAACTGCCTCACAGCTTGCTGAAACCGGTCCACGGTACGTTGATATCTTCACCGAATTAGGCGCGGGCGAATGCGTTAGCTTGCCATTCGAAGAGCGCAGTGATTGCGAGCGCAAAGATTGGCTCGAAATATTAGGGAGGGCAACGGGCGTTTTCATGACAGGTGGCAATCAGCTGCGTTTGTCAACGACCATTGGCGGCACCTCAGTTGCCGAAATGTTGCGTGACCGCAACAACAGCCACGGCCTACATGTTGCCGGTACCTCAGCCGGCGCTTCTATCATGTCCGAGCACATGATTGCTTATGGTGACGAAGGAGTCGTCCCGCGCTGCGATATGGTTTCATTAGCCCCTGGCTTCGGATTGACCAAAGAATGCATCGTTGATCAACACTTCCAGCAACGCAACCGACTCGGTCGCCTGCTTGCAGCGCTAGCTTTTAACCCGCGCCCAATCGGTATTGGCCTTGACGAAGATACTGCGGCATTTATCAATTCTGCTGATAGATTAGAGGTCGTCGGCAGCGGAGCCATAACCATTATCGACCCATCGAGTATGGAATACTCATCAATGGATAGCGCGCGCACATCCGAACCGGTATCCGTTATTGGCATTGGCTTGCATGTATTGGGCGATGGATGTAGTTTTGACATTCCGACGCGCAAGGCATCGCAACCCACAGCCTCACCTTCATTATGAAAATTTTAGATCGCTCTGTTTTTGTTGGGCCATCCGTGCATGCCCACTTCCCTGTTATTCGCCTGACTTTTGACTTAGGCAAACTCGAAGAATGGCCGAGTGCCAAAATTGGTGAACAGTTTACCGACTCGCTAGTAGAGGCTTTGCCTGGCTTAAGCAATCATGGCTGCTCTTATCGTGAGGCCGGTGGCTTTTTGCGCCGCCTTACTGAAGACGAAGGCACCTGGTTAGGGCATGTTTTTGAACACGTAGTTATTGAGCTACAACAAATAGCGGGCACGGATGTTACTTTCGGTAAGACGCGAGGTAACGGCGAGTACGGTCAATACGATGTCGTGTTTCAATATAAGCAGCGAGAGGTCGGCCTTGAGGCTGCACGTGTTGCGTTGCGCTTGTTGCACAACTTGTTGCCTACTGAGCTTGCCCCAGAGGGGGGCCAAGACGAGGAATTTAATTGGGAAGATGAGCGCGATTCCTATATTCGTTTTGCGCAGCGCCGCGCCTTGGGCCCGTCAACGTTGGCGCTGATTGCTGCTGCTGAAGAGCGCGGTATCCCGTGGTCGCGTTTAAACCGTTATAGCTTGGTGCAATTAGGCCATGGTAAGTACGGTAAAAAAATTCAGGCGACCATTACGTCCGAGACTACTCACCTAGGCGTTGAGTTGGCTTCAGATAAAGAAGAAACCAATAAATTGCTCGGTGACCTAGGCCTGCCGGTTGCAACACAGCGCTTGGTTTACAGCACGCGTGAGGCCATTCGCGGCGCGCGTGATATCGGCTTTCCAGTTGTGGTTAAGCCATTGAATGCTAACCATGGTCGCGGCGTATCAATTAACATGACCGACGACGAAAGTGTGGCTGTTGCTTTTGAGAATGCGCAGCAACACAGTCGCTCCGTTATTATCGAAAGTTTTCTGTCCGGTTTAGACCACCGTTTATTGGTGGTTAATGGAACATTGATCGCTGCGTCGAAGCGCGTGCCTGGCCATGTCATTGGCGATGGCAAATCAACTGTCGAGGAGTTGGTCGCTAAAGTAAACGAAGACCCACGTCGTGGTATCGGGCACTCTAAAGTATTAACCCAGCTCGAGTTTGATGTGCAGGCCGAGCGCCTGCTCGAACAAGGCGGTTACAGCAAAGACAGCGTTCTTGATAAAGACCAATTGTTTTATTTGCGCTCTACCGGCAACTTGTCAACCGGTGGCACTGCCGTTGACGTTACAGATATTGTTCACCCTGATAACCGTAATATGGCCGAGCGCGCTGCGCGCTCTATTGATCTAGATGTTTGCGGTGTCGATTTCTTAACCGACGACATAACCGTTTCATACAAAGTCGGTGGTGGCGGAATATGTGAAGTAAATGCTGCACCCGGTTTCAGGATGCATACTGCGCCAAGCGAAGGTACTCCACGCGATGTGGCGGGCCCAGTAATGGACATGCTTTACCCCGCAGATAGCCTATCACGCATTCCGATTGCCAGTATCACCGGCACTAACGGTAAGACGACGACATCACGCATGGCGTCGCACATCTTTAAAAGCGCAGGTAAGGTTACGGGCCTAACGACAACGGATGGCGTTTACATCGATGGCCACTTAACAGTCAGTGGCGATATGACGGGGCCGGCATCTGCGGGCATTGTGCTACGCGACCCGAAAGTCGAGGTGGCGGTTCTAGAAACTGCGCGCGGCGGAATGCTGCGTCGCGGCATTGCTTACCGTCAATGTAATGTTGGCGCGGTGCTTAACATTCAGTCTGACCATCTTGGTTTGAAGGGGGTAGACAGTCTCGAAGATTTAGCCAAAGTAAAACGTACTGTGGTCGAAATCGCTACCGACACCGCAGTGCTTAACGCCGACGATGTGCATTGCCTGAAGATGGCCGAACACACTAAATCGGAGCACTTGTGTTACGTGACGATGAATTCCAGTCATCCTCTCGTGCGTGACCACATTAAGGCAGGTGGACGGGCGGTGGTTCTCGAGCAAGGCATGGGAGGGCACATGATTACCATTTATGATAAAGGTCAGCACATTCCGCTGATATGGTCGCACTCGATTCCGGCGACTTTAGATGGACGCGCTTTGCATAATGTACAGAATGCAATGTTTGCTGCTGGGATTTGTTTTAGTATGCATGTCGAGCTCGAAGAAATTAGACACGGCTTGCGTACATTCGACACCACATTCTTCCAGGCACCAGGGCGTATGAATATTTGCGATGACCATAACTTTAAAGTCATTATGGATTATGCGCACAACCCGTCTGCGGTGAAGGCTATGACAAACTTGGTGCAGTCTCTAGATGTCGAGGCTAAGCGTATCGTTGTCCTTGCCGCGCCAGGCGATCGCCGCGATGAAGACGTTCGCGAGATTGCCGAAGTGGTTGCTGGTAATTTTGACAAGTACATTTGTCGTCGCGATGACAAATTACGTGGCCGCGAGTCAGATGAAATCCCGATGCTGTTGCGTGACGCTTTGTTGGCGAGTGGCGTTCCTAGCGATTGCATTGAGGTCATACCTGGAGAGTTTGATGCTATGCAAGCGGCGCTGGAAATGGCAAAGCAGGGCGACTTGCTCATGGTGTTTGCCGATGCAATCTCGCGCACCTGGAAGCAAATTCAAGAGTTTCAATCAGAAGGTAAGGGTGAAAAGAAAGATGACGCATCAAGTCATGTCGTTGACTTAGGCGAGTACATCGACACCTCATCGCTCGGTCTCGACGACTCCATCGAAATGGTACGCGACGATCGCGGCGTGCGCCTAGTCTCAAACGAGCAGTCGGATTGATGGAAAGCGAGCTGCGTTCAAGCCGGCGACTAACGGGGCCTAACGTCATTTGGCAACATCCTGGGCCGGTCATCGATATTGGGCTCGATGACAGCGACGTTGCGCAACTAGAGGAAAAATGGAAGCAACATATCACTGCACTTCTCGAAGGGATGGGGTGGTCGCCTGAGCTTGCGAGTCGCCACTTTCCTGGCGGCTTGAGCTTAGCTTTTAATGCGCCAATGGATCGCTTATATGTAGCTTGCGAGATGAATGAGTGGGCCTATGATTCGGCGGTTGCCGACATCAACGGTGTTGATGCGCCAGTCATGGAGGCAGCTATGGCAAACTTCACCGAAGAAATGCGCAGCGAAGCGAATCCGCCGTTGCTGCGTATCCAATCTGCAGCGGCTAAGCGTGGAGAACAATTTTTAACGTGCGACGATTACGTTTCGGTTGGCTCAGGCGTGGGCTCACAGACATGGTCGGTTAAGAATTTGCCAGAAGCAGCTAGCATCGATTGGGGTACCATCTTTCGTGTGCCTACTGCAATGGTGACGGGTACTAATGGGAAAACCACCATCGTGCGTTTGTTACGCGCGATGGTCATAGCCTCGGGTAAAGTTCCGGGGATGTCATCAACGGACAGTCTGATGGTGGGCAACGACATCCTTGATCGCGGCGATTGGTCTGGGCCCGGAGGTGCGCGCACCATTTTGCGGGATAGACGGGTTGACGTTGCGTTGCTCGAAACTGCGCGTGGCGGAATATTACGTCGCGGCCTTGGCGTTCTTGAAAATGAAGCTGACGTCGCGCTAATCAACAATGTCGCGCCAGATCATCTCGGAGAGTGGGGCATTCAAGATGTTGACATGCTTGCCGATACTAAATTTGTCTTGCGCCACGCCGGGAAAACTATTGTGCTTAATGCCGATGACGAACACTGCGTTAAGCGCGCTAGTTGGGTCACGCGACCTATAGTGTGGTTCAGCCTTGAGGCAGATAACGCGTTAGTTGCGCAACACATCGCGCAGGGCAACGAAGCAATTCGCCTCGATCCCGATAATGTCATCCGTTGCTACAATGGCGAAAATATAGAATTCGAAATTAGCACTAATGACATCCCGATGACTTTTGATGGCGCGGCCGTCCATAATGTGGCTAACTCTATGGCAGCAATCGCAGTAGCACGCAAGCTTAACATCGAAGAAGCATTTATTGCCCAGGCATTAAAAAGCTTTAAGTCTGACGCCAAAGATAACCCCGGTCGCTTAAATATATTTGAAATTAACGGCGCTAAAGTCATCGTTGACTTTGCGCATAACCCACACGGACTAACCGCGCTATCCTCGATGGTGCAGAAAATGCCAGCCAAGCGCCGGCTCATTACTATTGGTCAGGCTGGTGACCGCCGGGAGTCTGATTTCCACGACGTAGCGATGTGCGCAGTCCATTCAGGTGCTGACCGCATCCTGATTAAAGAGCAAATCAAAGACCTACGCGGCCGCGAATTAGGCGAGGTGCCGGCGATAATGAAAAAATCTTTGCTTGGCGCTGGAATTAGCGAAGACCTCATCGAAATACTTGGCTCAGAGATGGAGGCCACGATTGCCGCATTAGACTGGGCGGAGCCAGGCGATGTCTTGCTTTTGTTAACGCTGTCTGAGCGTGATGACGTCTTAAACTACTTAAGTAGCATAGCTTAGGTGGTGCGCCCGAGAGGATTCGAACCCCCGACCTATGGTACCGGAAACCATTGCTCTATCCAGCTGAGCTACAGGCGCAATATTTATGGCGATAGGATACCGTTGTTCCCTAAAAAACTAAGTTATTTTTTTATTTTGAAACAAAAAAAACGTTACTTTGAAGATATCTAGCTCTAGCAGAGTAGACCACTATGGAAATAAAATCATCCCTAATAGCATCGTCCGTAACTATTGCGGCCTTAATGGTGTTGTTGAGCGACCAGCTCCCCCAGGCAGAGCTAGTAGCCAATAACAGCACATTTCTTACTTTCTCCGATGCAGATGGCGACGGCCTTGACGACGCTCTCGAGGCCCGATGGGGTTGTTCCGATGTCAACCCTGATTCCGACGGCGATACACTAAGCGACCTTGACGAAATTTTATTGGGCACTGACCCGCTCGAGTTCGATGATTTAATTCGACTTGACCCGCCACAGGCTACAATGAAAATTGATTCTTATATTTGCGATACCGATTTGGTTATTCAAATCATGACATTGCAGCAATTCAGTACAAACAACATACGTTTTTACTGGGCCGATGCAGCTGCGTTCGCCGAGGTCCCGCGCGCTACATTAATGGGTTTACCTGCCGAACGCCATAACTATACTTCAGTCATCCCTGGCTACTCTACGCAAGTAATCAAAATAGTTTTGCCCCTGCACAAAGTAAAAGCGCTTGGCAACATAGCGATAGGCGTTGAAGCCTATACCGATGGCATTGCTGTTGGCGATCAAATTCGCTTTGCCCTTATTGCAAGTGAGCTAATGGAATGGCGCGACACAGGCGTTTTCTCAAGATACCACGCAGCGTCTTCGGGCGGGGGGGGGTTGTTCCCTGTCGATCCTTTGGGAAATATGCCTGACGAAGCGACAGCCGGCGAGGTCTGCGTGCAAACACTGCAAGAAGTCGCTTCGTTGGGTAACGGTCAAAAGCTTTACCAGGTTTCTGACAGCTACTGCGATTACTTGCCTACAGCCAAATGCTTTGTCGGTTGTGCCGGAACGGTGGGCGACACTCTAGTGGGCATTGATATCGTTGGTCTACTTGCCAACTAAGCCTGTTAAACCCTTTAAATCCGGCTTATTAGTCGGATTTTTCTTTATTCTTGGCGAAAAAGCGTCTATTTAATGGAACTAAAGCCTCCCCAGCTAGGTCTCAATGGAGGTAACACGTGACATCAGATCCAGATGCAGGCCTCGTCAAGAGGTGTCAAGGCTCAACAGGGGCAGATTTTGATGAAGCGTACCGCCAACTTTTCGCTCTTTACCAAGACAGGGTTTACAACACGTGCTTTCGAGTCACTGGCAATGCAAATGATGCATTAGATGCGGCTCAAGAAACGATGGTGATCATCGCCCGTCGCATTGGTGCTTTTGCGTTTCGCAGTAAGTTCTCTTCATGGGTCTACCGCATCGCAGTTAACTCTGCAATCGATATTCGCCGCAAAAGAATAGATGCGCCGCGCTCTGGTATAACCACAATTGTTGGCGCTGTTGATGGCGACCAAATGCTGCAGCAGGCCGCCGACGAAACTGTCGATGCCGAACCGCATCAGCATCTTGTAGCTAGCGAAAACCAGCAACTGATTCAGTCGGCCTTAAGCGACATGAATCTTACGTTTGCAGCAATTTTAGTTTTACGTTACATCGAAGATCTCAGCTACGAGGAAATTTCTGAAGTACAAGGCTGCTCGCTGGGCACTGTAAAATCTCGTCTTAATAGAGCGCATCAGTCTTTGCGCGAACTCTTGGAGTCACGCGGATATGATTCAACACTACTAACTTAACATGACAGACTCGCAAAAATCCTCAGAACTGCCTCCGCAAGTAATTGCCGAGCTGCGGTCTATGGGTGATTTGCAAGCGCCGCCAGACTTATGGCAAGGTGTTCGTGCGCAGTTGATCATTGATAAGTTAGAGACTCAACAAGCTCCAAGCGAGTTATGGGATGTTGTCCATGCCCAACTTGCCGAAGAAGGCGCCACTGCGCGGACCACGAAGATGTTTAGCTTGCGGCCGATGTATGCCGCAGCTGCGGCTTTATTGATTGTGCTTGGTGTTGCTTTTCAGTCTGACTGGGGGCCCTCTAGCGCTGGTTCAGGCTTGCAATTGGCACCTGCCATAAGTCCCGAGATTAGGGCCAAATTTCTCTCTCGCGTTGCTTTTGTCGAAGTGCAGCCACACGAGATGTCTCCCACTTCACGTGCTCTGGCAGCATCGCTTGGCGGTACCACTAGCAAGGAGAATCGTTAAAATGCGCTGGCTCTCTCTAGTTTGCATTTCGTTGCTATTTGCCGCTTGTGAAGAAGTTCATAAAGTGAATGCTAGTGGCGTAGCAACTCAGAGCGCAACAACCGGCGGTAATATCCCCGGCAATGCAGCTGGATTTGTGTCAGACCCACCGCAGTTCACATACCCAGAGTATTCAAACATCTATCTTGAGCGGGAAGTCGAGGTGCCAAGCAATTCGGCGGCCGGCGCTTTCCATGTTTTCCGTGAAGGGCTGCGTGCTGATGGGCAAGGTGGCTTCAACTTAGAAATCATCGGAACAATGATGGCTGGCGATACTGCTTTCGGTGCCCCTTCAGTAGATGTTGCAATTACTTACCAAGATCAGCAACGCTACATGGTTAAATACCGCGACATCCATCTTGGCCGGGCCCTGTCCCTAAACTTTAACTGGACAGAAAACCCTGTGCTTCAGCAAATTGCTGGAGTCGACTGCGTGCACTATATTGCCGAGTCCGTTCACGGCCTGGGTGATGCCGAGTTTTGGATAGATGCCAGTAACGACATGTTGCTGGCCTACACAATGTTTGATAACGCCGGCGAAGTAACCCTGAAACTAACTACAACGGTCATCGATAGCGCACCGATTCACGCCGGAGTTGAATGGTCGTCACCGCTGGTTGATGAAGAGGATTTCAAAGCTGATGGCAGCAACACCATCATGCTAGATTTCGAAGTGTCGGAGCCACTTTACCTACCACCAGGCTTCTACAAGAAGAGCGTACGCGTCCTTAACTCCTTTGGGATGTTCCAGGGAATGGGGAATTTGCATGTTGCTCTTTTCTCAGATGGTATTCATCAGCTGTTTGTCGCTCAGCACTCAGAGATGAGCGGCTTTAATAATGGCAGTGCGTCACAATCCCCCAACAGCATTACGTTGGCTAAATTCAGCGAAACTGGCGGCATACGGATGGTTGAGGGGAATCCGCCGCTGAAAAAGGTGTATGTGGTGGGATCTATGTCTCGCGATGAGATACACACTGTATTTAGCTCATTATTTTAAAGGAAAAAAGCTAATGTTGGGCTGATTGTGCCCGCAGATGTGTTGACTCAAATAACACATTATGCTCACATTCACACTCACAACAATCCTTTTCATGGCTCCGCAAGAGCCTTCACAGGTCTCTGGCTCTTACCGGGGGCCTGTAGATGAGGCGCAAATAGAAATGCTTAGCTACGGCAGCGGCGCCCCAAGTCCATTTGGACGTACCCTCAGCACACCTGACTCCGCTTGGGATCGCTGGGAATTCTGGTACGAAAACGAGCGCGACACCCTTGTTCGTGGCGTAGCTGATTTCCCGGCTACCGCTGTTAATGAATTTGGCGCCTACGGCTCAAGCGCTTTTAATGTGAAGCGCGATGAGTTTCTGCTGAAGTCCATTCCATTGCTACTCGAAGCGACTCTTTCTGATGATGCGGCAGTACGCGAATCAGCCTTGCTCTCTTTAGGGCGTGTTGCATATCCAGCGACTACATCATTCATTGTCGAGGCACTTACGGATAAGGATCAAAATGTACGTCAAGCGGCTTACATCGCACTCGGTTTAATGTCGACTGCCGAAACTTCCGAAGTACTTATGGATACATTCAACAATTCACTGGATTACAATGCAAAATGTTTTGCTGCGGTTGGACTCGGTCTTAGCGGGCGCATTGATGCTGGAGATTGCTTGAATAATTTCTTCGAAAAGATATCAAAGAAATCTTCATGGCGCCAATCGAATGATTTGATTGTTGCATCATTGCTTGCCGCAAAGATTAATACTAGCGTTGACTACAGTGAAAATTTGCTGGCGATAACAAGGACTATGGATAATCGCAAGTCTTCAGATGCGCTGCAGGTTGCCGCCATCAATGCGCTTGCTGCCACCGGCCATCTGAAGGCTATTGAGGTGTTGGTTAAAAACATTCAGTCACGCAGCGAAGTTGTTGCGGAGGCTTGCATCGCTGCCCTTGGCCGTTTCGGCAATAAAGTGGCCACGCCGGGACTTATTGAGATGTTTGAGAGGAGCAACAGCCCGCGCATTCAAGGCATGGTGCAGTTGGCTCTTGGGCAAATCGCCGACGATAAGGCTGCTGAATTTCTATTAGAAAATCGCCCACGTGTTGCAGATGAGCTTTATGTTCGCACCTCCTGGCTAATTGCTTGTGGCATCGCACAGTTACCAGAAGCCTATATACAAGTCGCCGATACAGCAATGTTTGGTAGCGACTTCAATAAGCATGATGATGCGGACGCATCACGTAATAATGAGTATGAGTTACGTGGTGCGGCTGCACTTTCTTTAGGATTGTTCGCTAAGCCCGCGGCTTACGCAACACTAAGGAAATGCTTGCAAGAGACCAATACAAGTCAAGAGCTAAGATCTTATATCGCTACAGCGCTCGGCATGATTGGAACTGATAAGGCGGCGCGCGTGTTATTGGAAAACGCCGATTACTTTAACGACTCTGTTACATCACGTCGTGGATTTGCGACGGCATTAGGAATGTGTACTAACGAGAAGGCCAACGCGCAGCTGGCAAAGATGTTGTTGCACGATGACGATGCAACAGTACGCTGGGTATCAGCACACGCCATGGCTGGAGCCCGTGACCAACAGTCGTTAGAGCAACTGGTGTCTGCAATCAGCGAAGACATCCGCCAGCATAAAGCTAGCGATCGCATTGCCCACTTGGTATTAGGCCTAGGTTACTTGGGCGACTCTCATCGCGGAGCAACCCTTGAGTCTTTCGCCGCTAATGTAGACCACCGCCAGCAAAATGAAATGCTAACCTGCCTGAAGAGCTATTAGTAAAAAAAATCTAAATAAAGGGGGCGGTAGATATATTTTGGGAGTAACATTAATCAACGTTGCTTTTCAAGATGAACACCCCTCCCTCCCCTTACGATACCAGTAACCCACAACAGCGCATAGCCATGCTTCAAAAACTAGAATCATTGGTGGCCGTTTTAGAAGCCACCCAGCGCAAGGTTGATTTGAGCCTTGAGTCGCCTTTTGCAAATCGTGAGAGGTTGCAAAAAGTGCGCTCGCAAGTCTGTAAGACTTTG
>CAXGOF010000026.1:0-13372 GCA_964011335.1 uncultured bacterium | reverse complement strand
CGCAGTGGACTATTTTGGCGCAGGGTGCCTAAAAAAGAAAAGAGGGCGATTAATCTCATTTGAGGGAATAATAAGTATAATCTAAGGCTTAGCCGCACGAACAGGCCAGACCATGGACTTAGGAGACCTTAGACGCGAGTACATAACTAAAGGAATTGCGCGAAACGATTTGGATTCGTGCCCCTTTAAACAGTTTGAGCTGTGGTTTGCCCAAGCGCAGCAATCCGAGATTAATGACCCGAGCGCGTTTAGTTTGGCTACAGCGGATGCCGCAGGCCAGCCAACTTTGCGCACAGTGCTCTTAAAACTATTTAACGAAAGCGGATTTGTGTTTTTTACAAACTATAATAGTAAAAAAGGGCAACAACTCCATGAAAATTCTCAAGTCGCAATGTTGTTCCCGTGGCTCCCGCTGGAGCGGCAGGTTAAAATAACCGGCATCGCCGAAAAGATTTCGGCTGAGCAGTCGGCGAAATATTTTGCATCTCGCCCACGCGGCTCACAGCTTGGCGCCTGGATTTCAGAGCAGTCAGACCCACTGCAATCCCGTAAAGTTTTAGAAGATAAGTTCGCGCAGGCCTTGCAAGACTTATCAGGGGAAGACGTTCCGATGCCAAAATCATGGGGCGGCTATAAAGTCGTTCCGACCAGCATCGAGTTTTGGCAGGGTCGCGAAAACCGCCTACACGACCGTTTCCGGTATGATTTAGGCGAAGCTGGCGATTGGGGAATTACCCGCCTTGAGCCTTAAACTGGGGCAAGTAGCGTGCGCAAAGTGGAGAATTTGTGCTAGACTTGACAGCAGTCTCCATAAAAACAATCCCTTCAGTTATGAATTTTCAAAAAACACTCGTCTTGCTTTCAGTCTTCTTGCTTTCAACATCGGCTTGGTCTCAAGCCAATCAAGAGCGTTGCGGCACTCCGGCACGGGACCTACTAGTCCCACCCAATACCCTATCGCCCTCCGATTGTGGTTATTCTACGAATAACCCCAACTCGCAATATGACCCGACCTTCATTTATGAAATCCCGGTTGTTTTTCACGTGATACAAAACACTTCGGGCTCGGGATACCTAAGCCCCTCTCAAATTCAGGATCAAGTTGACATTTTAAATGAAGATTTTCAGGCGATGGCAGGAACGCCAGGGTCTCCGGGCACCAATGCTATGATAAGTTTTCGGCTAGCGACAACGGACCCACAAGGGAACTCCTCAACGGGCATTACGTACACCACGAACAATAGCTGGTTCTCCGATAACGGCAATTATTACAATACTCTAGCGTGGGACACAAGCCGTTACTTAAATATATATACGAATACCGCAGGCGGCTATCTTGGCTATGTCCCTGATTTCCCGCAAAGCGGCAGCCTTGTAGGGTCAGCTCGAGATCGCGTGGTGGTTGCGTATAGCGCTGTTGGGTATACATCCGGGTCTTATAATTTAGGGCGCACAGCCACGCACGAGGTTGGGCACTACCTTGGCCTATATCACACCTTTGATGGAGGCTGTGGCTCTTCCTCAAATTGTTATGGCACAGGAGATCTTATCTGTGACACGAACACGCAACGCAATCCAACTTACGGGTGCCCGAATAATTCTAGTTCTTGCGGCAATGCAGACCCATTCCATAATTATATGGACTACTCCGATGATGTTTGCATGTGGGAGTTTACGCCAGAACAATCGAATAGAATGCGCTGCACTCTTGAGAATTGGCGCCCAGATCTCTGGGATACCCCTCAAGGCCAAGAAGTGGTTCGACTCGGGTCGCCTGCAAACCCCGACGCTTTCCGCCCAGGGCAAACCAGGCCGCCCACCGCTGGCCAGGTTTGGGACCCTGTGGTGGATCACACGACATTTATGCCCTCCGCAGTGACGGACATGATTGCTATTTCTTTAAATAGCGCGAACGTTTACTTTGCCCCTTATGGCACCTTGTTGTGCGAGAGGCCTTTCTTGCGCACGTTTACCAACGCATCTGCGGGCACCCCTTTTAGCCTTTCCATTCCTGCCGGGACAGGCGGTCTTACGTTTAGCGCTCAGGCGGCCTCAATGGATTCAGCAGGTCAATTGCTCCTAACGAATGCCCTAGATTGCGTTATTAGCAACTAGGCCTTAGGACTTCAGTGACTTACCATCCTCTGTAGCGAAAGACATCGCTACGGAGGATTTTCTATGATTAAACAGAGGCAACTTGCTCAAATTGCGGACGGCGCCCTTCAAGTAAA
Organism: uncultured bacterium; assembly: GCA_964011335.1. Classification (GTDB taxonomy): domain Bacteria; phylum Planctomycetota; class UBA1135; order UBA1135; family UBA1135; genus JAPKEZ01. The sequence goes on along the minus strand of CAXGOF010000026.1, from coordinate 11,141 downwards.
GCACTAAGGCCCTCGAGGGCATCAGCGTGATCGAATACCGTTTGTAGGTCACGCGACTCAAGCTCGAGTGCGTGCTTAAGGGGCAAGGGGGCGCCTTCATGGAATAAGTTTTCACACATCTTTAATGCGTGGTAAGACTTCCCACCCATTTTGTGGATGGCTTTTTCCAAGAGCGCGTTACCCATGGCATCAGCTTCACCAGACAGGATTTGGTCTAGCGTGTTGTTGTCGAAGAAATTCCAGACTTCAACCCAGTTGACGTGCGGCTTAATATCCTCAACGTCACCTCCACGGTAATCGGTGTTTTGCGCCCACTCGGCGCAAGCTGCGTCAAGTTCAGCAAAAGAACTCACAGCATCAATTAAGCCAACCTCTAAGGCTTGCTTGGCGTTTAGCAATTGGCCTGTGTAAATTAAGTATTTTGCAATTGGCAAACCAACGCGTCGCGGCAAACGCTGTGTCCCCCCTAAGCCAGGGAAGATGCCAATGCTGGTTTCTGGGAAGCCAATCATTATTTTTGGCGAGGCAACAATCCAATCAGTTGCCAGCGCTAATTCAGCGCCGCCACCCAAACATAAACCTTGCGCTCGACAAACACTCGCGTAATCGTTGCCAGCCAAGGTGGCGAACACCTTTTGCCCGTGCCCCGCAAAGTTACCAATGGCGGGATAATTGTCGGCCCTTAACGAATCTACGAAAAACTTAATATCAGCGCCCGCGACAAATGCTTTGCCGTTTGCGCGCAGTATTAATGGTTTTTGGGCCAATTGCGCCGCGGTAAGCTTTGCATCAAGCTGCATAATGGTTTGCTGATCAAGCGCGTTCATGCTGTCAGGCCGCTGAAACCAAATGTCGGTTACGGCGCCATTGCCACAACTAGAAACAGTTTCTAAAGAGGCGGCTTTGTGATTTAACTCTTGTAACATTTTTGGTAACTCAAGCTCATACCCAGCAATTGCGGCTGCGGCTAAATCACGAGCTTGCTCGAGGCCCAAGGTGTTGAGCAATTCAAACGGCCCCTTTGGCCAACGCAGGCCAACGCGGGCGCCGATGTCTGTTTCTAAAACAGAAGCGACCTCTTCTTCAACGAGTTGCGCGGCAACATAGAAGGTGGCGCCAAGCAGGCGGTCTGCAATTGCTTGATATTTTGACTCGTCAACATCGCCACCAAGCGGCCAGTTGGGTTCGCCGGTTGCGCAGAAATCTTTCAGCGCTTGACCAGGGTAATAAAAATCACCCAGCTGATCGCCAAGGCTGGTTGCCGCGTGTAACGAAATAGGCACACCAGTAACATTCATTAATTCGAACGGGCCCATACCAACGTTGAAAGCTTTCTTTGCAGCCCATTCAATAGTTGCAATGTTCGCCACGTTTTCGCCAAGCAAGCGCACGCCCTCGTTAACCCATGGCACGAAGTAACGGTTAACAACAAAGCCGGGAGCGTCATCGGAGTAAATTGGAGTTTTGCCGATAGCCTCTTGCGACGCCCAGGTCGCCCGATATACTTCATCAGAAGTGCCTTCATGGCCAATAATCTCAACTAAGCGATTCTTTGCCGGATGGAAGAAGTAATGCAAGCCAACCAAGCGCTCGGGGTTGGTTACAGAATCAACTAATTCTTTTACCAAAAAAGAAGAAGTGTTCGTGCCAAGAATGCAGGTTGGCTTGCAGTTCTGCGATAAGCGCTCGAACACGGACTTCTTAACATCCATGTTTTCAAAAACAGCCTCGACAACCAAATCCACATCGTTGAGTTTTGACCAGTCGCTAGTCCCCTCAATATTTGCGAGAATAGCCTCGGCTTGTGCGGCGCGGAACACTTTGCGCTCGACGCCCTGGTCAAGCATGGATTTAATAATGCCAACGCCGCGGGCTACTTTTTCGTTATCGAGGTCAACGAGTACCACCTTGAACCCTTCGGTGGCAATTTTTTGGGCGATACCAGAGCCCATGTTCCCGGCACCGATTACGGCAAACTTAGTGATGTTGTATGAAGTCATGACAGAAAGAGGGTATTATCTACCCGAGGATATGCATTTTAACCGATTCTTCCAGGTCGGTGCCGTTTAATACCTGAGCCACAATGATTAAGTTAAATAACGTACGAAAGGACTACCGAAGCGGGGGTAATACCACCACTATCGTGGATGTCGACGAGCTCAACATCTCAACCGGGGGGAAAATCGCAATCGTTGGCGCGAGTGGCTCTGGGAAAACTACGCTGCTAAATTTACTCAGTGGCCTTGTTGTGGCCGATCAGGGGCAGATAGTTATCGATGGTCAAGATATTGCAGCTCTAAGCGAATCAATGCGCGATCGATTTCGCGCTAATAATATAGGCTACCTTTTCCAGAACTTCCATCTGCTGGATGGCTACTCAGCGCTTGAGAATGTCGAGCTTGGGATGTTATTTGCGAGCGGCGCAGTGAAGCGTCAGCGAGCAACAGAGCAGCTGATAAAGCTAGGGCTTGGGGAGCGATTGCATCACCAACCTTCCGAATTGTCTATTGGGCAACAAGCGCGAGTTGCGTTAGCTCGCGCTACCGTAAATAACCCCAAAATTATCTTGGCTGACGAGCCCACGGGGGCGCTAGATTCAGAATCTGCGCGCGAGGCATTACATTTGCTATTTGAACAAAGTATGACTTATAACGCCACTTTAATTTGCGTGACCCATGATAAAAGCGTCGCTGCGAATTTCGACCGTATTCTTGAGATGGGGCAATTGCAATGAATATCGTAAAAATAGTAATGCGTAACGTCAAGCGCCGCCGCTTAAGCACATCTTTGACGGCCACATCGGTGGCTTTGGGCGTTACCCTGTTTGTAGCAATAGGCGTTCTGCGCCAAGCCAGCGAACAAGGTTTTCAGCGCACCGCTGGCATTTGCGATACGATTGTCGGCGCCAAGGGCGATAGCTTACAGTTAAGCCTAAATACGCTTTATCACATGGGCTTTAGCGCGGGCAACATTTCGCTAGGCAGTTTTAATGATATTCGCAATCAAGACGGGGTGGCTTGGGCTGCACCTATTGCCCTTGGTGACAGTTATCGCTCCCACCGCATAATCGGAGTTAGCTCAGAGTTTTTTGAGCAAATAAACATAGCCGGAAGCGGGGACCTACGTTTTTCGGAAGGCGGCCCCTTTGACTTTAGTACGAATCAGTTCGTTGAGGAACACGAGCATTTATTTGGCGAACAAGATGCGGGCCATGACCACGAAGATGACGAGCATGTTTCATATCAAGCGGTGATTGGCGCCAACGTCGCGGCAAAACTTCGCCTGAAAGTAGGGGACAAAATAGTGCCTACGCACGGCGTTGAGAAATCAACCGAGCAGCACCATGATGCCGCTAGCGAGATTATTGGCATTCTGGAGTCCACGGGCACGCCGATCGATCGGGCGATTTATATTCCAATTATTGCCTATTACAAAATGGAAGGCCACGTCACCGATCACGAAGCCGAGTTCGAGGGCACACGTGATGCGCGAGGCATTAGCGCAATAATGCTCTCAACCAAACCCGGTTACTACCGCCAGCAAATTTATCGCAACATTAATAACCGCCTTGACGCGATGGCAGTTTTTCCAAGTATCGAAATGCGCAAGTTATTTAAGTTAATTGGCAGTGGCGACATGGTTTTAAGAATAATAAGCCTGCTTGTGGTGGTTGTTGCCCTTGTTGGCGTTTTGGTTTCGCTCTACAACGCCATGGACGCACGACGCAAAGAGTTTGCAATATTGCGCGCCCTGGGTGCCTCCCGTCGATCAGTTATGATTATAGTTAGCCTTGAATCAGCTATTATCGCCCTTATAGGAGCAGTGTCTGGGGTTTTGTTTGCATCGCTAGCGGCATTAGCTTTAGCTACTGAGCTCCACGCCTTTAGCGGAGTAACCATAAATGTCAGCCTTGGCGTTGAAGAAATATATCTTATTGCTATTGTCACTTTAGCCGGCGCGCTTGCTGGCCTCATCCCCGCTCTTGAAGCATACCGCACTGAAGCGGCCAAGCAACTTTCTTCAAATGTTTAAAAATCAGTTTTCGCTAATACTTTTTGTTTTGCTAAGCGCTTGCGCCAAAGAAGCCTCAGAGCCAGTCGACACAGTGTCCTCTTTGCGCGATCGCATGAAGTCAACGAAGGTGGAGAAGAAAGAAAGTTTTTGGTCAACAGCAAATACCCTTGAAGAGCGCCAGCAAAAAATGGAAAAGATAATTGAGGCCGATGATCCAGTGATGGTTATTGACATGCATGACATGGGGGGGTGGGAGTTTGATGAACTTCTCGAAGACCCCTTCCCAAGCTATATTCGAGCGCTTGATGGCAAAGAAATAATCACACGCGGGTTTATGATGCCAGACATCGATTTTGAGCACATTCAAAAATTTCATCTGGTGCGCAGCCTGTATGCCTGTTGCTTTGGCGCGCCTCCGCAGTTGAATGAAATATTGCGTATTGAATTAGCCGACCCCGAAGGGATGGACTATACCTATAACACCCTCGAGGTTCGCGGCATCTTACGCGTTGTTTTTGAAATGGAGGACGGCCTCGTTGAAGACTTACTGCGCTTGGAGAACGCAACTTATCGAGTCTTAGATTTTGAAGACCCGGGGGCGCCAATAGATTTTGATGCCGCTACCGGGTTCGATGGCGTTGTGCCTAGCGGGGGCCCCTATTAGCCAGGAGGCCATTGCATGGCTCGGCCGCCAAGTAAATGAAAGTGCAAGTGATCAACGGACTGCCCGCCTTCAACGCCCTGATTCGTGACAATTCGAAAGCCATTCTCAAGCCGTTGTTGGCGTGCCAACTTAGAGCACACTGCTATCAAATGGCCAACCATGGCAGGGTCTTTCTCGCTGGCCTCAGCCACGTTTCTATAAGGATGGCGCGGTATCACCAAGATATGGGTTGGGGCTTGCGGGGCGATGTCATTAAACGCCACACACACCGCGTCTTCGTGTAAAAAATCTATAGGGATTTCGCCGGACAATATTTTTGAAAAGACGGTATCGCTCATTATTGTTTTTTAACGGCATCAACAATCGACCGCCATTGTTCGAGATCTAGCTTAACAGCCTCTTCGGCTAGCAAAACAGGAATTCCGTCCTGGGTGGGGTAACTTAGGCGCGTGGCAGCATCTAAAGACACCAGCGTTTGCTGGTGAGCAACTAATGGTTGCTTGCTAACCGGGCAACGTAGTTTTTGTAGCATTTGGTTGAGGACTTGGTTTCCCATAATAAGAGTGCAGCTAGTGTAACTTTTCTGGATAGGGTACAATGGGCAACAAGGAATTAAATGGTGTTAAATACAATCCCACGCGTATACAAGAAGGCCATACTGGTGTTGATGGACATTGGCATTTTTGCTATGGCCATTTGGGTGGCGTTTGCGGTTCGCACCACCACCACCCTGCCCGAGTTTAATGGCACATACTTTAAGCTGCTGCTCATTATTTCTTTGGTGAGAATCCCCGTGTTTATTAAGCTGGGCCTTTATCGCTCGTTTTTGAGGTTCCCTAGCGAGCGCGTTTGGTCTATATCTGCTCAGGGCGTTGGCATCTCAACCATGTTTATGGGCGCCGCTCTTTACCTTGCCGACCTCGAGGGCGAGCCACGCTCGGTACTGCTCATTGAGCCATTTGTTTCCTTTTTCCTAGTGTTGTCAAGCAGGCAGTTTCTTGGGAGGCAGCTCTTTAGAATGTCGTCGAGCGGCATTTCAAAACGCGAACGGATAATTATTTATGGCGCGGGGTTAGCTGGTATTCAGATGGCGCAGAGCATGCGCGTCATGGAAGGCCTAAAAGCTGTTGCTTTTGTCGACGACAATCCCTCTAAATGGAATATGTTGGTCGCAGATATTAAGGTGTTTCCGCCGTCGGCAATTACTGAGCTGGCAAAAAAACATAACGTGCGTCGCGCGATTCTTGCAGCGCCTTCATCGTCGGCTGTTGAGCGACGCAAAATGATTTTTAATTTACGAAAGTCCGGCTTGGAGCACGGCGAGATGCCAAATTTTTTAGACATCGTAAACGGCAATGTAAAAATAGAAGATTTGTTCCATGTAAATGCGAACGACTTGCTTCAACGGGAAACAGTCGAACCTAATCGCGCCTTGCTTAAGGGGGTTGTGTCGAACAACGCAGTAATGGTTACCGGAGCCGGCGGCTCAATAGGCTCGGAGCTCTCCAGGCAAATTGCCGCACTCGAGCCAGCATGCTTAGTCTTGTTTGATTCCTCAGAGTTTGGCCTGTATTCCATCGACATGGAAATTCGCCAAATGTACCCAGGGCTAGAGGTGGTGCCTATTCTCGGGTCGGTGCTTAATCAAAAGCTGGTTCGCGCCACAATAACTAATAATAAAGTTGTGACGGTTTACCATGCGGCAGCCTATAAGCATGTGCCCCTAGTTGAAGGAAACCCGATTGAGGGAGTGCGCAACAATGTGATGGGAGCTAAAACCGTTGCCGAGGTCTGCGCCGTCACAAGCGTAAAGAACTTTGTTTTGGTTTCAACAGATAAGGCTGTGCGCCCAACAAACGTGATGGGTGCTTCAAAGCGCGTGGCCGAACTAGCGTGCCAGTTTGTGGCAGGTCAAGCCCAGCAAATTCAAGTGGTCGACGGCATCTTGCCGGTGCCAACAAAATTTAGCGCAGTGCGTTTCGGCAACGTCCTTGATAGCGCCGGATCAGTAGTGCCTTTGTTTAGAAAACAAATAGCAGAGGGTGGCCCGCTGACAGTTACCCATAAAGACGTAACCCGGTTCTTTATGACGATTCCCGAAGCATCGCAATTAGTTCTTCAAGCAAGCGCCATGAGTAATGGTGGCGAAGTATTTTTGCTCGACATGGGCGAGCCGATACGGGTTTATAGTCTCGCTCAGCGCATGATTGATTTAGCAACACGCGGCAACGAGCGTGAAATACAAATCAAAGTCACGGGCTTGCGCCCCGGCGAAAAGCTTTACGAGGAGTTGTTGGTTGATGCCAGCACCTCTAAAGAGACGGCGCATAAAAAGATATATAAGTCTCTCGAACAGGGGCCATCGCTTGAGCTTGTTCGCGAACAGTTGCTGTTGTTAGGCGGAGCGCTTGATGAACAAAACCTCGACTCAGTTCTTGCTGTGCTGCAAGAACTGGTCGAGGGCTATTCAGAAAACAGTCTGGCGAGTAAATTAAGCTAAGCGCTTAATGATGTGCCACCCGAAAGGAGATTTTGCTTCGTCGTACTCAGCAAGTCCGATACCGTCAACGTCTAAAGAAAAGCCTACATCGCCAAAGGCGGGCACCATTGCAGCGCGCGGATGCGCTATAGACCCTTGCTTGGCGTCGCCGCGGGCGCGCAAATCGTCGACGAAGGCCTGCATGGTGTTGTTCGCTTCGTCCTCAGTAATTTCGCCTTCTTTAATTTGATTATCAATCTCGAGGTGCTTTGCTTCAGCTTCGGCGTTTAGCGCATCAACAAACTCTTGGAAGTTTTCGCCCTCAATGCCGTTGTTTAACAATCGGTAAACGCCAGGAGTCGGGTCGCCATCCTGGATGGGGTCGTCAGAGTGTTCGCGAACAAGTTCGGCAAAGTCGGCGCCGCTTATGGCGCGCTCTAGGACCTTGTCCGCTAAGGCTTGGGCCTCTTCTTTAGTGCGCTTTGCCTGAACAGGTGTAGCGTCGAAAGAAACGAGGATGTGTTGAATTTTAATGCGTTCGATTTCACTCATGATGGCGCAAATTTTACCGCAACTTAGAACTTAATGTGGCGCCTTCTTGGATTTTCGCAAAACGATAAGCAAAAAAGCAGGGCCACCGACGAGAGCGGTAATAATGCCGACGGGAATATCGCTAGAGCGGCCAAATATGAGCAGGCTACGTGATAAAGTATCGGCGAAGACTAAAAACCCGGAGCCCAGCAACCAGCAGGCCGGCAGCATATATTTATGCGAATGACCAATAAATGGCCGCAGGGCGTGGGGCACTAACAGACCAATAAAGGCAATCGGTCCGCATTGCGTCACTACAGCGGCGGTTAAGAGGCCATTGGTCGCCAATCCGACATTCATCAGCTTGGGAATATTAACCCCTCGGGCCTGGGCAACTTTTATATCAAAAGAATACTGATCAAGATCGTGGCGCTTCGTCCAAATTATTGCTAATGAAAGAAGTGCGGCTGCAGCGACAACCCACGCGGGCTCGAAGCTAGATGTTTCAATGGAGCCCATTAGCCAGTGCTCGAGTTTTGTCATGCGGTAAGGCGGCGCAAGGTGGCGCACAATCATTAGCGCCGCCCCAAAAACAAAATTGATTGTGATGCCAACCAATAAAATGCCATTGTGGCCCAAGTTGGAAGAACTTAATTTAATAATAAGCACTATAGTCGCGATTGCGCAAATAAAGCCGAGCAGCGGAGGTGCCCACATTGTGGCGGATATGGCGGGGAAGGCAAAACAAACGAAGGCGCCGAAGCTAGCTGACGAAGCTATGCCTAAAGTAAAAGGCGTGGCTAAATCGTTGCGCAGCAATGTTTGCATTAACAACCCCGCCACTGCAAGGGCCCCTCCGCTAAACCAGGCTAAAGTGGCTCTAGGAAGCCTCAATGCACGTATTTCCTCACTATATTCAGCAGCGCCGAAGTACGGAGCCATCCATATTGTTGCTATAGAGAAAGCCGCCAGCAGCGCTAATAGGAAGAGTTTATTCATGCGCTGGCACAACCACGGGAGTTTGTTGCAAATGAGTAACCACAACTGAGCTACCAAAAAGTTGTTGTAGGTTTTCGCGAGTAATAACTTCGTGTGGACTTCCACACTTGATAATGGTGTTGTCGTGCATCAAGCTGATGCGGTCGGCGTAACGGCTTGCGATATTCCAGTCGTGGCAGACGACAGCAATGCCAACACCCTTGTTGCAAAAAGTTTTTAGCAGACGAAACAATTCTACTTGATGGTGGATGTCCAGTGATGAGCTTGGCTCATCAAGCAATAAGAACTTTGGCTGTTCTGCAAGTACAGCGGCAACAAGAGCCCGCTGGCGCTCACCACCTGAAAGTTGCGACAAAGCCCGCTTGGCTAGGTGATCTATTTTTAGCTGAAGCAACAATTCATTAATGTTGCAATTCTCGGCAAGTTGCGCTCCCAGCTCAACGACTTGCTGCACGCTAAAGTCTTGGCACGGCACAATGGTCTGTGGCAGATAGGCTGCGCGCGAGTCAGAGATGATGGTATTGGCGGCGACAGGCAGCAAATGGGCCAAACACTGCAGCAGCGTGCTTTTACCGCTTCCATTTGCCCCAACAATAAAATGCAGTTCACCCGCCCGCAGTTCGAAGCTTAAGTTGTTAAGAATCGGTTGCTCGGCGGTGTATGCGAAACACAGGTGCTCGGCGCGAAGGCTCATGCGCATATTTTGACAACACTGCTTAAGCAATACAGCCGCAATGTTAAAATTTAACTGCATGAGCCACCCCAACTCTAATCAACTCCGTACGCGCATCTCTGAAGCGCAAGCAACCTTCGCCGCCCTCAGCGATAGCTTCATTGAAGTGGTCGAAGACGCCGCGGCGTGCGCAATCGAATCGTTGAAAAATGGCGGCGCGATCTATTTTGTGGGCAATGGGGGCAGTGCCGCTGACGCTCAACATTGGGCTGCTGAATTAGTTGGTCGTTACCTGTGCGAGCGCCAGCCATTAAATGCTCACGCTTTAACCACCAACTCAAGCGCCTACACAGCTTTAGTAAACGACTATCCACCCGAAGAGGTTTTTGAACGTCAGGTGCTGGCTCACGTCAGAGCGAATGACACGGTCTTTGCAATATCCACTAGTGGCAATAGCGAAAATATTTTACGCGCAGTAGCGGCCGCTGAAAAAGTCGGTGCACAAGTCGTAGGCGTAACCGGCAGAGATGGCGGTAAGCTGCTTGAGCATTGCGATATTTGTTTTATAGCGCCAAGCAACGATACGCCGCGCATTCAAGAGTCGCATCTTTTCTTTGGCCATAGCTTGTGCGAAATTATTGAACAAGCTTTTGTCGCTGAATAATTTCCGACATTGTTCGCGCAGTTTCAATCATGTTTGGGCCAGGCATTAACGCCTGCGGATTAAACATGCTATAAACTTGATTGTTGCCAACCGCAGCAATGCTTCCGAAGTATTTTTGCCAAATGGACAAGGCGCGCGTTTCTGCTTCGGACTCATGCAGCTCAAAAATAATTTGGGGGTTGAGTTCAGGTAGCAACTCTTCTTGCAAATAAACATAATCGGTATCTTCTGCCACAACGTTAATGCCGCCAGCGGCGACCAGTAACTCGCTTAAAAAGCTTTGTTGGGCCGCGACTAGTAAGTCGGCAACGTCAAAGTTTTTGCGGCTTGCCACCAAGAGACAGGGCCTGGACAAATGATTTGGATTTAATTTAGCCAGCTGCTCGTCAAATTTTTGCACCAAGCTTGCGGCGTTGTCTTGGCAATCGAAGGAGGCCCCGAGCCAATTCATTTCTTGACGCCACGACTCGAGGCTATCAGTGGTGAACGATTTAAAAAACACCCCGTTTTGTTGACAGTACTTTTCTAAAACGTCTTGGCGCCCCTGGACAATTACAACGTTAGGGTTTAATTCGGTAATGCGTTCTAGCGAAGGCGCCCCCAAGCCTCCAACGCGCGGCAGGTCCTGGAAAGCGTCAACGGAGCACCACTCAGAGACCCCAACCATTACACTACTCAAGCCAAGTGCTTGCATGTTGGCAGCTGTTGAAGGGGCTATCGTAATCACTCTCCAATTCTCTTTTGCTAAAGTTGTTGGCACGTCTTTTTGGCAGGTTGCGAAAAGAAGCATAATTAAACAGAGTAGGGTGGAGTCGCGCACCTCTATATTATGCATGTAATGAACATTGATTGCCTAGATAGTTTGCGTGGATGTGGCGGCGCCGGATTTCCTACAAAGTTTAAGTGGAATGCGGTACGCGATGCTAGCGATGCTTTTGGCAAAGTAATAATCTGTAATGCCGATGAGGGCGAGCCAGGAACATTTAAAGATGGGTGGCTGTTCGATAATCATTGCGCCGCCGTCATAAACGGCATGCGCCGTTCCGCTGAACACGTAGGCGCCACCCGCGGCTTTATTTATTTGCGCCCAGAGTACTCAGCGCAGCGCGAATTGATT
>CAXGOF010000025.1:0-13464 GCA_964011335.1 uncultured bacterium | reverse complement strand
ACAGCAGGCGCTGGTGCACCTGTAGGGGCAGCCACTGAATCGAGAGCGGCATCTTCGTCAAACCCCGGCCCACTTATTTCAATTTCTGGCTTTACTTTCGCTTCGGCTAGTGGCGCTTCCGAGTCGGCGCTTGGCCTGGCTGCTCCCGGCTCTACAGCAGACGTCGAACCCTCGCTCGCAACATCGTAAGTGGAAAACTGGCTGCGCAGCCAACCGAAAATTGAAGTAATGCCGCGTGATGCTTTTTCATGATTCTCCTTTGCGCCATCGATTATGGAGCCTTCGCCTTTACCGCCCCATGGTAGGTCTTGTTGGCGCAACTTATCGGCTCCGCTCTTAAGCAAGTCGCGTACTAGCGGCACAAAAGCCCACTCAGTCGCCATAAGCAATGAAAGGCTAACCAAAAAAGCAATAACAATTGTTGTGCCTAATGGGCCAAACACTTCCGCAAGCGTTGGGTAGAAACTGCTGCCTAGCCAGCCGCCCTGTCCTTGCATGAAAACATTCGTCGGCGTCACATCGCCAAGTCCATGGCCGATAAAAGCTGCAGACAAACTCAAAAGGCAAATGCCTACGAATTTAAAGCCGGCATAGCCGCTGCTTTCTTCGCGCACCAACCTTGCAATACCCCAGAAGGCGCAAAAGCAAGGCGCAACAAACGCACCAATACCCAAAAAAAACGACATCGAGTTAGCAACGGTGTAACCAAGTACACCGCACAAATTACCACCTTTGTCACCGCTCTCGTAACTAAGCAAGGCGCCTAGTACGAACAACCCGACGCAGGCCAGCGCTATGCCGAATGGTTGCCGTCCGCGGTTGCCGTAGAGGGCGTCGAGGGTAGATTCGAACAGCCACTTAACACCATTGAATAAAATAATGAGCCCTGCGCCAAAAAACGAAAGGGCGGCATTAAACCCCGAAAAAATAAATCCGAATTGCTGGGTTGCAGAATTCTTTTTCGAGGATTTAGGCTTTCTTGGTTTTGACTTCTTGCGGGAGGTAACCACTGAACCATTATCGTAATTCCTACACGCCCTAAATTACAGAAAGAACCTGCTAAAACCCTTGATTTCACCGATTTAATCGGTGTATCCGAGATCGCCCATCGCTCGCTCGTCCTGCTCTGAAATAGACGACACTGAGCCATCAAGAATAGGCAAAGCATTGAAGAAATTAAGCAAGGTTGCTTTTATTTCTACCGCGAGCTTCGGCTCCTTCGACAATTTATTTTCAACCTCATTTGTGCGGTAATCAAACAACTGCTCTTGCCCACTACGGCTGATTAAATATTTATGCTCGGCCGTGCGCCAACCACGAAGTCGGTCATCGCCAAGCGTTGTTTGCTGCGCCTCTAGATAAACGTCGCGAATGTCGTAACCCATCCCCTTATTGGAATATGCTAGTTGCAGGGGATAAGTAGCCACATCTTGTGGTAGAGACTCTAAATCGTCGCCTGCAGCGAACATACATGTTGGCAAAATATCAAGGTGCGTAACAGTTTCGTTTACCCGCATGCCCGCCCCAGCGTCTTTCGGGAAGTGGATAACCAGAGGAATATGCTGCGTCGCTTCAAACAAAGACGGGACATGATTAAAGTGAATGCCGCCCTCTCCAAAACATTCTCCATGGTCTGAGGTGAGAATAATCAAAGTGTTTGCTAAGCCTGGGTCGCGCTTCTCAAGCTCAATCAACAGCTCCCCAAAAAAACTATCGAGCATTGCAATCTCGGCGCGATAACGAGCCATTGATTCAGCGTCATTACCATCGAAGGCCGCTGGAGTGGCTGAATGGATCCGCTCAAGCGCAATTTTTTCAAATTTTGGAGATGGTGTATAGGGGGCGTGCGCATCGTATAAATGCAAAAACATGAAATACGGCTGCTCTCTATTCTGCTGATTTAACCACTCTATGGCACGCTCTTGCACAACCGGCCCGGAAGTAAATGCTTTTGTTGAGGCCCTCAGAAATGGATATAACAAGCCGGCCCAGAATATCTCGCGCGGGCTTAATTGCTTAAATCGAATCAGCGGTTGGTTGCCCATAATATCGTTATAAACACTAAACCCTTGTTGAAAGCCAAAGCGACCGAGCATTGGATATGCCGATACGAAGCCTCCGGTGGCGTACCCCTTGTCTGACAACATCTCTGGTAATGTTGTAACCGAATCGGGCATTTTTGACACCACGTTTGCGCGCAAACCATTACTCGGGGGTAGCAAGCCGCTTAGCATTAGCGAGTGCTCGGGTCCGGTAATTGGTGTATGCGCAACGGCGTCATTGAATACGACACTACGACTAGCAAACTTGTCGAGATTAGGCGTGTCCAAGCCTGTGCCGCCATATAAGGACAACACATCGGCCCGCACGGTGTCCCAGCTGAGAAGCACAATGTTCGGCGAATCGCCAGAATATTCCTCACTCGAGACGGCTGCTTGATGAATCGGAGGCGGAACAAAGCCTGCCATACAAAACAAAACTAGCGCAGGGATGAACAACCACTTTTGTGCAAAGCCAAATTTAATTATAAACTTATCAGGAGTAAAATTTATAATTAAAATAATCGCAATGACTCCAACTGCAACTTGTGGAGCGATACGCAACAATTCGTTCGCGAATACATTTCCTATAATTGGCATAAAGGCGCGGAACGCTAAGCACCAGAACACCACTTTGCGAATTTTTGCAGCACTCGCAAGTCTGCTAATCGGCCACAATAGTGCGGCGTAAAACGGGAAAGGGATAACTATCACACACGCCAAAACCAGTACACTTGAAATGGGCACTGAGCCCATCGCTACTTGAATCCATTCAAAAGCCATCATTGCTAACGCGGCTTTACGCAACAAAATTACTGATTGTTCTTTATTAGACATTACTATTTTCAAGTATAACTTCTACAAGTTCAGTTGCAAGAGACGCCTTCGAACACGGGCCTATTTGCCATTGAGTGTCTCTATTTAATACTATCAACTCGGACACGTCGGTGCCTTGGGACTGTGGGGCATTAAGGCATACGAAGTCTAGGTTTTTAGACTCTAGCTTTTGACGTGCATGTTGCTCGCCATTTTCGGATTCTAGCGCAAAGCCGACAACGAGCCGTTCGCCCTTAGTGGCAGCTAAAGCTTTTACGATGTCCAGGTTGGCTACTAGATCAATGGATAACGCATCGCTTACTCGTTTAATTTTTTTAGAGCTAGCAGTGGAAGGGCGATAGTCGCTTACTGCAGCTACCGCAAACAGTGCGTCACAAGCTTTCCATTGTCGCGCGCACGCTTCATACATTTCTTGCGCCGACTCTACCTGAATAGCATTGGCATTCACCGGTGGCTCTAGCGAAGTCGGGCCGCTAACTAAAATGACTTCGTGACCGGCTGCGACGAGCGCATCACAAATCGCATAACCCATCTTGCCACTAGAGCGATTAGACAAATAGCGCACTGGGTCTAGCGCCTCACGCGTTGGCCCTGCTGTAACTAAGAAACGCACCATTAGCCTAGAACGATGGCAACCTTCTCAAGGATTTCATCGACTTCGAGCATGCGCCCCGCGCCCTCTTCTTGGCAAGCGGTTACTCCGAATCCCGGCCCGACTTGCTGCCAACCATCCGCTTCGAGTTGCTGTAAATTACGTTGCACTGCTGGATGCGAAAACATCTCGGGATTCATCGCTGGCGCAATCAGTCTAGGGATGGTGTCGCTAATCGCTAATGCCAAGGTTGTTAACAGGTTGCCTGCGATGCCATTAGCAATATGTCCGATAGTGTTGGCGGTCGCCGGCATAATCAGCATTAAATCTGCTTGGCGCGCCAGCGAGATGTGCTCCATGCCTGCAGGGTCGAGCTGAGAATCGTCGTGGCTAATAGCTGGCACGCCGGTCAAGCACGAAAACTGCAAAGCACTGACAAACTCTAGCGCCATGGGTGTTAACACGACTTGCACATGATGCTCTTGTTGAGTAAGTTGCGACGCACACATAGCCGCCTTGAAGCATGCCGCAGACCCTGTCACGCCCAGCAAAATATTAGCCATTGCTGCTCTCCTTTGCGTAGCCAAGAATACTTATGGCTTCAGTAAGCATTTTTTCGAAATCGTCGTTAACTAACTGATAATCATAATCTTTAGCAAAAGCCAGCTCGGCGTCCACAGCTTTCAATCGCGTAGCTATTTGCTCTTCGGTTTCGGTGCCGCGGTGGCGCAACCGCTCAATCAAAATTTCGCGCGATGGTGGGACTACAAAAAGTGACACCATGGGCAATTTATATTCGGCAAGCTGCAAAGCACCTTGCACATCGACCTCCAGGACAATGTCGTGACCTGCATTTAGCGATGCTTCAGTACTTGAACGCAATGTCCCGTAATAGTTGGTATGAACTGTCGCGTATTCTAAAAATTCTTCGCTAGCGATGCGATGCTCGAATTCTTCTTTAGAAATAAAAATATAGTCCTCGCCATCCACTTCACCTTTGCGGATGCCGCGGGTGGTTACACTGATTGAAAAATCGACCTTGGGGTGTGCAACTAAGCGCTTCCAGAGAGTTGACTTTCCAGAGGCAGTCGGCCCAGAAACGACGATTAAGCGGCCTTTATTCGACATTAGCGACCTGCTCTTTTAATTGTTGCGCACATAGCTTCATCGCAACGACCATTTCTGACAACCTGCTATCCGAGGACTTATTACCCAGCGTTGTTATTTCGCGATGGCACTCTTGCAGCACAAATTCGAGCTCGCGCCCGACCGCGCCCCCCTTTTTTATGGTAGCGCGTAAACGCTCTATGTGAATGCCTAGTCTCGCAATTTCCTCCTGAACATCGGCACGCTCAGCCAAAGTAATTAACTCGCGCCCTAAATCATAAGAGTTGTTCTCGCCAGCAGCAGCCAATGCTTGCTGGACTCGCAATGCGTATTTCGCGGAGATCTCCTTAACGGCTACAGGAGCGCGGCGCGCGGTGCGTGCGAGCTGCTTCTCAAGTTGGTTAATGATGCGCAATATTTCTTTACTCAAGCGGGCACCTTCTTTGGCCCGTGAATCTTGCAGCGCCACAATCGCTTCGGCAGCAGCTTGCTTAATGGCGCGCTCGACTGCGCGAAATTGACCTTGTGGATTACGTGCAGAATGCATCGCGCCCGGCATCGAGATTAAATCTTTGAGGGTTGGCGAAACCACATCTAGCCCAAGATTTTTTTCGGTGCGCTTCCAGGCGGCAAGATACTTTTTTAAAACTTGCTGATCAAACTCTACAGTGTCGTCGTGGCTACGACGCACACTCACAAAACCCGAGATGGAACCACGCGACAAAGCCTGTCGCAACATGCCCTCAACCTTAGCTTCGTGCTCAAGCAAGTCCGATGGCATGCGCAACTTGCAATGGAATCCCTTGCCGTTAACAGTGCGGAATTCTACCTTAACTGATAGCTGGCTAGTTTCGACCTGCGCGCGCCCAAAGCCAGTCATGCTGGCTAAAGTGACGGTAGGTTTCTTAGCCATAATTAAATATTTGGACGGCTACCAGGCTTGCAAGCATCGCGATACTCTCCGCTTTCACATAATGGGCATTCGCTGGCTTCATATGATGGGACATTGATTTCTATACAGCTGTAGTAGTGGATATCACTGCCAAATGGATTCTCGCTGCCACTGCGATTAACAATAGATGCAGCGGAAATATCGCTCACACCCATTCCGCGCAGCATAGTGACAACCTCCCCGGCTGATTTGCCAGTGGTGACAACATCTTCGGCGACTAAGACGCGCTCGCTAGGTTTAATTTCAAATCCGCGGCGTAAATCGAAACCGCCTTCGGATGCTCGCTCAGCGAATAACCCACGCACACCAAATGCCCGGGCTAACTCGTAACTAAAAGTAACGGCGCCCATTGCTGGGCCAATGACCACATCGAAAGGCTTATCATCGCCAAGTTGCTGGCAGACTTTATCCGCTAAATCTGTACAAACCTGCGCGGCTAAATCAGTGTACTGCAATAAACGGGCGCACTGCACATAACGTCCAGCGTGACGCCCAGATGATAGCAAAAAATGCCCCTCAAGCAGCGCTTCGGATTTACGAAGGGCTTGATCGGTTCGTTCAGAAATAGAGGACATTGCTGTTGCCATGATTACTGCGTTGGATCTACCGGCGCCTGAATAGGCTGCGCCGCATCACCGAATTCGAGGGCCGAGCCTGAGTTGGATTCGTCTGATATCCAGTGTAGAGACATTGCAGAAAGAATGAACACTAAGAAGATGATGAAAGTAACTTTGTTAACGCCGCCGGCACGAACGCCGAAAGTCTCAGAGCCTGCGCCGCCGAGTGCGCCGCCGAGGCCACCGCCTTTGCCTTCTTGAACCAAGATGACCAAAATGAGGAGGAGAGCCGAAACAAAGAAAGTTGTGTAAAGTAAGAATTGCATGGTATGCGTTGTTTAACTTAATGCACTTGCGGCATTAATGATTGGAGAGAAGTCGTCGCCAGTAAGTGATGCGCCACCCACCAGGCCGCCGTCGATATCTGGTTGCGACAGAAGCTCGGCAGCATTACTGCCTTTCATTGAGCCACCGTAAAGAATTTGTATTTGTTGAGCTGCGTCGTCACCAAGAACTTTTCCGACTAAGCGGCGGCATTCAGCGTGTGCCTCTTGAGCAATTCGCGGCGTTGCCGTTTCGCCTGTGCCAATCGCCCAGACAGGCTCATAGGCGATGGCAATACGTGAAGATTGCGTAGGCTTAACAGCCTTAAGAGCCTTGAGTTGACGAGCAAGCACTTCAAATGTTTGTCCTGCTTGGCGCTCTTCTAGTGTTTCACCGACACACAGCATGACATCAATCTTAGCGCGTAACGCGATTTTCACTTTTTCAAAAATCATTTCATCGGTTTCACTAAAGATATGTCGACGTTCGGAGTGACCAAGCATTACAACCTGGACCCCCATATCGCGCAACATGTATGGCGAAATTTCACCCGTGAAAGCACCCTCTTTTTTCCCGTAACAATTTTGCGCGCCCAAAATAATATTACTCTTACGGATATTACGACGCACATGGTCAAGGTGCACGAAAGTAGGGAATACTGCTACTTTGACGGAGGAGTCGGAACTGTCTGCGGCTGCAACAATATCGCGCGCTAAAGTTGAGGCGCGACGCTTTGTTAAGTGCATCTTCCAATTTCCAGCTATGTACTTGGCTCGGGTCATTAAAGTTATTTTGCTAAGATGGGATTAAGGTTTTTTTCGAAAACAGACAACACCGCTTCTAGCCGCGGTAAGGTTTGCGCAAAGCTCTCAACGCTTAGGGCTTGATCGGCATCGGACCAAGAGTTTTGTGGCTTGTCGTGAACCTCAATCAAGAAGCCGTCGGCGCCGGAAGCTGCAGCTGCACACATCATTGATGGTACTAAATCGGCGCGACCGGTGCCGTGCGATGGATCGGCGATAACCGGCAAGCCCGTTTTTTGTTTCAGGAGCGCGATGGCAGACAAATCAAAAATGTTACGCACCTCTGGGTCGAAGTGACGCAAGCCCCGCTCGCACAGCAAAATATCGTCGCAACCTCCGACCGCCACATATTCAGCAGCGAACAAAAATTCTTTTATCGTGGACGCCATGCCGCGCTTTAATAACACCGGCACACCCGCCTGTCCGACTTCTTTGAGAAGTGCGGAATTCGACATGTTGCGCGAGCCTATCTGTAGCATGTTGGCGTGTTGCGAAACGACTCCAACATCCCGCGGGTCAAGCACTTCGGTTACGATTGCCATGCCCGTTTCTTTTGAAACTGCTGACAGTATCTCTAAGCCCTTCTCTCCTAATCCCTGAAAGGCGTATGGCGAAGTACGTGGCTTAAATGCGCCGGCGCGTAAAGCACGAACTCCCAATGCGGACAACTTCTGCGCAATACCTAACATAGAGTCGTAATCTTCGACCGAGCATGGGCCCGCGATAATGCTTGCCGCGCCACTGCCAAACATCGCGCCTTGAATGGTCACTTGCTTGTTTGCAATTTCGCTAACAGTAAACGGTGGAGCGCTTTCGGAGACTAGAGAAACCACTTCAGGCCACTGCTGCAAGGCGACTATATTGGCCTGTGGCGCATCGCCTTTGAAATAGAAAACGCTTGTCTTATCATTTAGAGACACCCAATCGCCACCAAACTCTTGGCCCCAGGCCTCGAGCTTTAGAATGAATGACGCGCGCACATCGGCGGCGAGGGATTTAGTGCGAAGTTGATACACAGAAAACAGGCGCAAATGATATGTTTTCCCACAAAAATCGTCAATAAATAAGCGGGAAATACCTCAAAATGTTATGATTCCCATCCAATGGACCGCATACAGAAAGAAGAAAACGAATCGCAACTGCTACATTCAGCTGCCAGTCACTCCGCCAACTCTGCTGGACGCGGTTTCGCTGAGCAAACGGATCCGTGGCGGACTCGCTATGAGCGCGATCGCGATCGCATTATTCACAGTTCGTCCTTTCGACGCCTGATGTACAAAACGCAAGTGTTCGTTAACCATGTTGGCGACAATCAGCGTACACGCTTGACGCACTCTCTTGAGGTAATGCAAGTGTCGCGCTCATTAGCGAACGCGCTTGACCTGAACGAGTCACTTTGCGAGTCTATTGCCTTGGCGCACGACCTCGGGCACCCACCTTTTGGGCACTCAGGAGAAATGCTACTAAACGAAAAGATGAAAGGCTTTGGCGGCTTCGCACACAACCGTCAATCGTTAAGGATTGTCGACGTTTTAGAACGACGCAGCCCCGAGTATCGTGGGCTAAATCTCACCAAAGAGACAAAAAGTTGTTTGAAAAAACACGAAGAAATCATTGATGCTGAAAGTCGCAAAAAGCTTCGTTTTCCGCTATTAGAGGCTCAGTTAGTTGATTTAGCGGATTCTACAGCATACCACTACCACGACATTGAAGATGGTATTCGCGAGAAAATTCTCGACTCAGAAAAGATGGAACGCGACTTAGAAATTTGGTCGATTGCCATCGAAGAATCCCGTAAACGCCATTCAAACCAAAGCGAAGGCGTCCTGCTTTGGCGACGTGCTGCCAACGAAATTCTCGGAATGGCCATTGCTGATGTGCGCGAAGAATCTCACCGCCGCTTAGCAGCCGCCAAGGGCAAGACCTCTCTTGAAGCGCAAATGGGAGATCAGCGGTTGATTGGTCATACGCCAAAATTCAAAACCATGGTCGCCGAAATGCACAAATATCTCTATAAAAATATGTATTTCAACGAAGATATAAACTGGCAAATTCGACGCTCAACGCAACTACTAGACAAGGTTTTCGACGAAGTGCTGGGGAGACCCGAACACATCCCTGCTCGCTTTTTTGAAACTGCCGAGTCAACCGAACGCGCCGCTTGCGATTTTATCTCAGGAATGACCGACCGTTATGTGGACTCAATCGCCCGTACCTTGGGCGTTTTGCCAGCCTACTAAAGCCAAATATATCCGCCAGCATCGCGCTGATCGGGCATGTGTGTTCCCGGCAAGATTTCTGAAGCTTGTGGATGCAAGATGCCGTCCTTTGTATTCCCTAACCACTCCTGCATGACGCGTAAGGCCGTAATCACAGCGCTCTCTAGCTCGATACCTTTCGCCAAATAACAGGTGACTAGGCTTGACAATGCGCAGCCTGTCCCATGCACTGCTTGAATATTATCAAGCCTGGCGTGACGCATCTCTAAGGCCACGCGGCCGCGAGCGTGCAAGACATCGCTAATATAGTCGGGCTGAGTATCGCTCTCGAAGCGCGAAGAAGGTCCTGCATGGCCCCCTTTTTGCAATACCGCTGGGCATTCAAGATAACCTTTACCGCTAGCGTACTCCATACTATTTGGCGTGGCCAAGGTGACCATCGGCAGCAACCTTTGCTCCGCGAGTTGCACGCCAGCTGGTGTATTAAGGCATACACCCGCTTTCGATTTACTTGCCTGGGAAACAGGGTCAAAGACAATGGGCAGGATATCGCGCCAAGAGCCTAATATTTCGACGACCACTTCGGCAATGAACTCATTGCCAAGCGCGCCGACCTTAATAGCATCAACACCTTCCGATAATCCGTCAAGCATCCTGCGCCCTACGGCTTCCCTGTCGAGGACATCTACGGACTGCAAACCATCTTCCGTCTGGACGGTATGCATAGTCGGCACGAGATGTGCGTGGCAGCCAAGCGCTTTGGCGACCGCAAGATCTGTTTGTAATCCTGCTCCCATATGTATATCGTTACCACCAATACACAAAATGGTGACGGGACGCAGCAAGGCAGACATTCAGTCTTTAGTAATGAAGTCAGCCATGATGCTATAACCACAGTCAACATAAAGAATTTCGCCTGTCACGCCAGACGCCATATCGCTGAGTAAGAACATGCCTGCCTTGCCAACATCTTCGCCTGTTACATTGCGGCGCAATGGCGCAGCAACTTGCTGGATGTCTACCTTCTCCTTAAAGCCTTTCACAATAGACGCCGACAGGGTGCGGATTGGCCCGGCAGAAATCGCATTTACGCGAATGCCCTTGGGCCCGAAATCGTTAGCCATATAGCGTACAGACGCCTCCAGAGACGCTTTAGCAACACCCATCACATTGTACGATGGCACCGCGCGAACAGCGCCCAAGTAGGACAATGTAAGTAATGAAGCATCGGCTGTGAGCAAGTCTTCGGCGGCGCGAGCAAGCGCAACGAAGGAATAGGTTGAAATATCGTGTGCCAAACTAAAGCCATCACGCGAAGTATCAACGAAGCGACCTTCGAGCTCACCGCGCTTTGCTGTCGCGATAGCGTGTACTAAAAAATCGACTTCCGGCATCACTTGTTTAATTTCAACAAATGCCTCAGCAATTTGCTCGTCGGACGAGACATCACAAATAATCGGGGGGGGCGCGCCAAGCTTTTCAGCCAGCGGGGCCACGCGACGGACAAAACGTTCACTCGCGACAGACAATAACACCTCTGCACCCTGAGCAACAGCTTCCACAGCAATATGCCATGCCAAACTGTGTTCGTTTGCTACGCCAAAGATTATTCCTTTCTTGCCTTTTAACATCATGATAAAGAAAGCTTAACAAAGCTGATAACTATATTACACTTATATATGTGGCCGACCCCGAGAGCAATCTCAGCCACCTTGAAGACGTGCTTGGTTATCGATTTCGACAGCGTAATTTATTACGTCGCGCACTCGAACACTCTAGCCACAGTACCGACCACAATGAGCGGCTTGAGTTCTTAGGCGATGCGGTCCTCGACCTCGTCGTTAGTGGTTGGCTATTCGCAAAATTTCAACGACAACGCGAGGGGCGCTTGACAGAATACAAGTCTATGTTGGTGTCCCGTAATACTTTAGCGCGAGTTGGGCAACGCTTAGGGTTAGAGCCGCATTTGACAGTTGGAGAGGGTTTAAACCAGCGGCAGCAGCTCCCGGTTTCACTATTAGGCAATGCCGTAGAGGCCATCCTTGGTGCGATTTACCTTGACGCGCCGCGGACTACGGTAATGATTACTTGTGAAGAAATCATCTTGCGTTGGCTTGAGCCAGAAATTCACGGCTTGCCGCAACGCTTCGCCGAAAATCAAGCCAAACAAACTTTACAAATCGTTGCCCAGAAATATTTTGACTGTCTACCGAAGTATATCGACAACGAAAAAGATGGTGCGGGCTCATCACCTACTTTCATTGCAGAAGTAGAGATAAACGATCGCGTGTTGGGGAGTGGCCAAGCATCTTCAAAGAAAGGTGCGCAACAAACCGCAGCGTGGCAAGCCATTTTATTGTTGAGAACAGAACACGCATTCACGGAGCTACACGATTAACAATCCAGCTGTCGATTTACTGCGTGATACCCCATCCTTCACCAGCATGCTTCAACGATGGGTGGAGACGCCATCCACATCATTACAGTGGGGAGGCATGTGGGGGTCGTCGAAATCATTGTTGGTGGCCGCATTGTCGCGTGAATTGGAAGCTCCTTTGCTAGTAGTCTGTCACGATATCACCACTGCTGCCTGCTTCTACGACGACCTGCTCTCCTGGGGATGCGGGGCGACCATGTTTCCCGCGCGCGAATCCTCGCTAGGGGCCGAAGCAGAAGTTTTGCGCGAGCGCCACCACACTCTTAAGCTGGCGAAACGTAATGGCTATAACGGGGTGCTCGTCGCCCCACTCGCAGCTTTAATTCAAGCAGTGCCCGCCCCGAATAATCAAGATGGCTTCATAGAGCTGAAAAGCGGAATGACTTTGGATGCTGATGAGTTCGCAAAACTATTAGTCGCGGCCGACTTCGAGCGAGTGCCAGCCATTAGCGCTGCCGGAGAGTTTTCACGACGCGGTGATATTTTAGATTTTTACGCGCCGGCCGTTGGCGAGCCTTTGCGTTTAGAGTTTTTTGATAACGAGCTCGAAAGTATTCGTGTTTTTGATTTAGCCACCCAGCGCACGCGACATGTTCTGAAGTTCATTGAGGCCCCTTTGAGCCAAGCCCTTGAAGAGGCTGCAAGTGGTGGAGACTCCTTGCCTCTTGATGTTTTAAGCAATACTATGCGCGTTGTCGTTATAGAGCCGAATGCGGTTGATGATCAGTTTTCGCGGCTACGCTTTCTTGGAGCAAATGCCGTAAGTTCGTTAGGCAGGTTGAGCCAACAGCTAAATCAACGCGCGGTGTTGGGATGCGCTACTTTGCCTGGAGCCGATGGCTCTTTATCTACTTTAAGCGTAGAAGAATATTGCCAGGGTGTCGCCGAAGGCTCAGCCTTGCTCGCCGTTCGCGCCGCCGATGGAGAAAACGCAAGGATTACTTGTTCGACCCCTGCTGAATCAGACCGCTTGCAGCAAGTGCTAGATGACAACGCTCAACCAAAACATAAAATTGTTTTGCAAGCCGGGTGCTTAACGCAGGGTTTCCGAATTCCTGAAGCGCGACTAACTGTTCTACATCATCGCGAATTGATACCTGGGCATGGCGTGCACCGGCCACGCCCACGCAATAAATCACATCGCAGTGAGGCGGTAAATGCAGCAGCGGCATTAAATGCCGGCGACTTAGTCGTGCACGCGGTTCATGGTTTGTCACGCTTTCGAGGCATCGACCGCAGCGATAATGCCAATCAACACCAAGATTTTTTACTACTTGAGTTTGATGAAGGAGCTGAACTCAAAGTCCCCGTTTCGCGCATCGATTTAGTTGAGCGCTACATTGGAGCAGGTGGTGGCAATCCGACCTTAGATCGTATGGGCTCAGGCGCGTTTGCTAAGCGCCGCGAAAAAGTACTCGGGGCAGTCGAGGATTTGGCGGCGCAAATGTTAAGCACCCAAGCGTTCCGCCACTCTTCGCCAGGGTTTGCGTTCGATGCCGTAGGTACCGAGCAACGCGAATTCGAGGCGTCTTTCCCATGGACAGACACCCCTGACCAAGCGCATTGCATTCAGGAGATTCATGATGACTTATCGCAA
>CAXGOF010000024.1:0-13653 GCA_964011335.1 uncultured bacterium | reverse complement strand
ATTTCGTAGTTCGCTGAGGTCAATGTTGCCTTTGGTGTCAACGCTAAGCACCGTAACTTCATAGCCGGCATTCTCTAGAGCAGCCATAGGGTCGAGCACCGCTTTATGCTCAGTGGCGCAAGTGATTAAATGCTTTCCCTTAGAGACATACATTTTGGCAACACCAAGAATCGCCAAATTGTTGGACTCGGTTGCGCCAGAAGTAAAAACGATTTCGCGCGACTTAGCATTAATGCCCGTGGCCATCGTCTCTCTTGCCTTTTGCGTAGCTTGCTCTGCATCCCATCCGAATTGATGGTTGCGTGATGCTGCATTCCCGAACTTGTTATTAAAGTAGGGCAGCATCACTTCGACTACGCGCTCGTCGACCGCAGTGGTCGCTTGGTGATCGAGATAGATTTGTGGAACGTCGGTAGAGGTCATGACTAAACAGGGAAAAGAAGGGTAGTAGCAACCCGGTGGGGCTGATGATCAGGAGAGCCCTCAGCTAAATCAGCCAAAGTAGCATTGGTAAGAACCGAACGAATGTCTTCGGCGAGCTTGGTGACCCCAGACTTGATGATGCACGAGGGCGAGAGCTCGCAATGACCTTCATCAATGCAATCAACTAGATTGAGGGGGCCGTCGAGGCATTCTACGACTTCACATAAAGTGATTTCAGCTGGCTTCCTGTTGAGGCGATAGCCGCCGCCAGGGCCGCGTGTCCCGCTAACAATCAAGCCGCGTGACAAATGCTTGAGTACCTCTGCTAGTAAACGGCGTGGCACACCTAGCTCAGCGACAATATCTTTCGCGCTAGTAGCAATAGACTCCTTTTGAGCCATAAGGGCCAAAGCCATTAGCCCGTATTCGGATTTCTTTGTGAGTCGAAGCACATGGTAATTATACCATGCTTTTAATGCTTAATTACGTTTTCTGCCTTTTCCCTCGGGAGCCGCCGCTTCAAAGACCTCGATAAGGGACTTTGGGAGTGCCGCCGGCTTATGTTCTGCCTTTGTTAGGCATCCAAGCTCAACTTCTCCAGTCGCGCATAGCCGCATTTCGCTCTTTTCAAAGATCTCGTAGCTATAGCGCACTGTTACGGCTGACCAAGCAAGAACATGAGTACGAATGACCGCAATATCATCAAAGCGTAGCGACGATACATAATCGCAGCGGGCATGGGTGACAGGTAGCATTAGCCCAAGCGCTTCCTCCATATTGCGATATGAAAACCCTTGGTCGCGAACCCATTCGGTGCGCCCGAGCTCAAAAAGTTCTAGGTAGCGCGAATAATACAGCACGCCCATCTGGTCAACGTCGCGGTAAAGCAAACGGTACTCGGAGTCTTGGTAAACAGCCATGGGAAGATTGTAGAATCTCCCATCATGACAACCCAAGACCTTGCCCCATGCGAATCCACGCGTGCACAAATTGCATCGACGGTTTGGTTTTCAGTATTAATCCCTGGGCTAGGGCATTTGCTACAAAAACAACGCGGATGGGCTCTATTTTGGTTCGTGACTAGCCAATTTCTTCTGATTAGCGGCTTCTATTTGGCCGACTTCTCACAATTAGATTACGGTAGCCCCCTCGGTATAGGCGGCAACACCATCATTTACTTTTTAATTCCTGAGAGCGGTAACTTTTTAAGTGCCCAGATCTTCGCCCGCATGTACGACAGCATCGAATCTGGCGGGCGCTACCCAACTGAAATTCCATGGCGTAATTTGGGTTACATCATGTCAGCGATGTCTGGTTTCCTTGGTATATTCAGCGCTGTCCACGCTGCTGGCATACTAAGCCGTAGTAGTGCAAGTTCATCTCATGCTAAAACGCTACTGAATCCCGGCAGTGCAGCGTTACTAAGTTTCATGCTACCAGGCTTGGGCCATTATAAAACTGGACGCAAATTTAAAGGAGTGCTGCTTGGCGGTTCCATTATGGCTTTATTCATTGTTGGCATGATGCTCGGTGACTGGGCCGATTTCGACCGCCAACGCCATTCCTATTATTGGGTAGGGCAAATGTGCATGGGTGGCAGCGGTTGGCTTACAGCATTAATGAGCGAACCTGCTAAGTTCACTTCGGTCATGCCTTATCAAGACGTTGGCTTATTATTCACAACCGCCGCCGGCTTCTTCAATATTGTCGCGTCGCTCGATGCCTTTCATCGCGCAGAGCACGACATTTTAATTCTTGAGCCAAGTAACGACATCTCAGAATAATGATGGGCTCACCAATTGTAATGACTCTACTGCTGCTATTTTTCAGTACAGTACTTGGTGTAGTTGCTAGCTGTTACCGCTTTGATTCTAGAAAAGAAATATTAGATAGCTTGCCGCGCCGCACACTAACCTTTGCCTTAGTGGTAGCAGGATTCGGCGTTGTTGCTTACGTGTTATCGGCAACAGCGTTAATGCCAACTGCTTAGGCTTAATCGTCGCTATAACCTAGTTGCCGTAATGTCGCTAGGACATCGGCTGGCACTTCAATCGGTTTCCCGTTGTATTCGAGTTGCTGATGGTTGATGACGGAGTAAGATCCATCGGCGTGAATCGTTTTGCCGCCAATATCGGAACGGTATAGCGAATGCGTTGACGTAACCGAAAGGTCGGCATTCGGGTTATCGCCAAGCGCAGAGGCTGGCATCGAGTTTTCGATGTCTAGGTGTTCGAGTAGGTAAGTGCCAATATGGTGCGCTGCAACAGGTTTGCTAATTTGGCCGGCCTCGATATTGCCCGCATGAATGATTGCCAACGGCACTTTCACCACGCAATCGGCAAAAGTGTGGCCATGCTCGAACGACCCTTGATCCCAGAGTTCTTCGCCGTGATCGACGTGAATGACTACCACATAATCACTTGAAGTTTTGCTTAGCTCGGTGAGGGTTAATTCAAGCTGCTTATCTAGATGCCTGATTTGCGCATTGTATGCAGCATGTACCGCATCTTTTATGTTTTCATCTACAGCGAAGAAGTCGCGCCGCTGTTGCGGAGTATTATCGAGGATAAAGAAATCGCTAATGTCTTTGCCAAAATATTTTTGTGCATCATCTTCTCCGGAGTATGGCCAGTGAGGCTCCATAAAGTGCAACATTAATAATCGTGCGCGGTGACTGTTTGCAGACCACCATGTAGTCGCAAGTTGTTGTGAAGAGTCGACGCGATCGGCAGTTCGCGCATACATTTCAAAACCTTGCTGAATGTTCGTCCAGCTTTCAAGGAAGGGGTTTTGGTGAATGAAGGCGGTGGCATAACCGGCATCGCCAAAAGCTTCAGCGAAAGTCGGTACATCAGCTAGAGACATGAAATCGCGTTTGTCTACTTGGCCCCCGGCAACTTCTGCAAAAGGCCCGCGCCCGGCACCGTGCTGCTGCGGAGTTAAGCCACTGACCACCGAGGCGAAAGCGGGGAGCGTCCAGTTCGAGGGAGAGTAGGCGTTGGTGTATTGACGACCAGTGGCCATTAACTTTGACAAGAACGGCGCTTGTGACAGCGATGCACTGCGCAGTGTGTCGATACTAATAAAAAGGACGTCGCTTTGTGGCGGATGGACCGAAGGGCTAAAGTTAGGGGTAGCCCATGCGATTTCCGGGCCAGCGTCGCTAGCTGCAGATGGCATTGTGTAACTTGCATTCAGCAACAACTCGCCATCACCATTTGGATGCACTTGGATAGGGTGCCATTTATTATCGTTCACGCTTAGGCTGGTTAAGACTTTAAGCTCTTCACCATTTCGTTGCACGACACTAAAGGTAATTTCTTTATTAGGCGCCGTCGTGCTGCGCACGGCAGTTGTAAAAACCTGCCCAATGGCATCAGGCACTTTTACTAGCAAGCGTGATGGTGTATCGCAAATGATTGCTTCTCGGCCCATGCTGAATAAATCAGGAGAGCTGGCGGTGCTTTCGCCACCATAAAGTTCACTGGCCGCTTCGCTAGCACCATGGCGCATCACGCCAACCTCGGCACTAACGATTACATTGGTAAGTGGTGCGACACCTTTACCACAGCCAGCGGCGAGGCAAAGAAAGATGATAGGGGCGAGTAATCTCATTGAGGGCCCAGTGTGCGATAGCTGCCACTTGCGGTGCGGCTGACTCTATCTTGGAGCTCTAATTCTAACAATTGCATCTGCAGTTGGTTGTCGCCGAAGGGTAATTGCTCGGAAATTTCATGTGCGTGCCAATTTTGCTCACTGATTATTTCGAGCATGGCCACCTGTTCGGTGTTGAGGTTAGGGCAATTAACGATTCTTCTTTTTCCATTCCACATTAGGTAGACGCAAATGCCTATAATCGATGCATAAAATGTCAAAGATTCTTTTCTTCGCTTACCTAATTTTGTTCGCCGTCTGCGCAGTCGAACCTTACGATCGTGCGGTGTGGCTGGCTGAGAACGTTCCTGCATTGCTAGTAGTCGCTGCGATAGCCATCAGCAATTATTATCACAAGTACAGTAATCTTGCCTTGATGTTTATGGCTGTGTTCGTCACGCTTCATACTATTGGTGGCCATTACACCTTCGAGCGCGTGCCATTCGATTGGTTTACTGAAACCTTCGGCTTCGAGCGTAATCATTACGATCGCATCGCCCATTTCAGCGTTGGCTTTTATGCCTTCCCACTAGCTGAAATTTTAAAGCGCAACAATCTAGTAAACACTCATTGGCTGCTTTATTTGTTTCCGCTATTTACCATTATCAGCGTAGGCGGTGTTTATGAATTGCTCGAATGGCAATACGCCATCAGCGCCGACCCCGAAGCGGGTATCGCAGTTTTAGGTTCACAAGGCGATATTTGGGACGCCCAAAAAGACATCCTTGCCGATACTCTTGGAGCCTTGTTTGCTTTGCTAATCTTTAAGCTTAGAACGTTGCCTTCGCGAAACTTGCGTAAATAGTCTCAACCTGCGATTCGAGGTCGGCGCTTGGCCCCATGACCTTCAGGTAAACCGGGCCGAAGTCTTTAACCATGATGGCGCCGATTAGCATCCAGTCTTTGCGCGGGTCGCCGCCACCTACCTGAGCTGTAGCAGTGAGCGTGCCTTTTAGCACCAGTTGATACATGCCGACGCCATCGATTTCCTTGACGCCGAATTCGCGCTCTTCTTCAGGAGAAGAATCGGGTACTTCCCACTGTTTCATCCAACGGTCAATGTTCATTGAGATAGAAGCGGCGTCGTAGTTGGAGCCCAAAAAGGAAATTGTTGCGCGGCCACCGTTGGGTAAGTCCCATTTCCCTAGATAAAAAGACTGGTCTATATCCAGCACAGCCCAGTCTTGTGGGGCATCGATAGTCACAGTGGTCGGCGCAGGCGCAGTAACCACATTGTTCGCTGCAGGGGCGAATAGGGCCGGGTCAGGAGCTTTTACGCAACAAACCAACAGGCACATACTAAACAAAACAGTTCGAAGTGATAACATACGCGCTAATTATACACTTGCGACCGCTGTGAAAAAAAGTCTGCTCCTACCCTTGGCCCTGCCGCTAGTCATTTCATTTTGGCTGCGCTCGGCATTTGCATGGGTGGATACCATCTTTGCCTCACTTTTACACAGCGATGTCGATGGTGCCATTGGCGATGCTTCTATCGCGGCAATTGGCCTGGCCTTGCCCCTAGATTTTTTGCTGACGGCGTTTTGGGTTGGCACATCAAATGGCGTTACTGCCCGTCTCGCTTCGGCAATTGGAGCTAATCGCAGTGAAGAAGTCGTGCAAATCAAAAAGTCGACTTATAAAATAATCTTCTGCCTATGTTCGTTCGCCACACTTACTGCCGTCATCGTTTGGATGTATGCTGAGCATATTGGTCTTGATCCAGTAGTGGCAAAACAATTTAAAATTTACGCCACGGTTATGATGCTCGGCTCGGCGCTCACATCTTTTTGGTCTATTATCCCAGATTCGATTGTTAAAGCCCATTACGATACGCGCTCAACCATGTGGGCAGGATTGTGGTCGAGTGTTACCAACCTCGTTCTCAATGCGCTGTTTTTATTTGTATTCAAGTGGGGTATTTTCGGAATTGCACTATCAACGGTTATCGGCCGCATCGCAGGGTTCGCTTACGCGACTATCCGTGCGCGTCGCCTCGAGCGACAACACCTGCAATCACTGAAATCACCGGTGCTCGGCGTAGCGGCGAACCCGGTAGGCAAGATATTGCTAGTCGCAATACCATCGTCAATTACTTTTATCCTGATGGGCTTAGAGTCGTTTGCGATAAATGGCATCCTTAAAGACACCGCCGATTCCGTTTCATCACTCGCAGCTTGGTCCATCTTCGACCGTAGCGTGCGCTTTTTAACCATGCCAATCATCGCCGCATCAGTCGCAATGTTACCGTTGGTGGCACGTTTGCAGGGCGAAAAAAAATTCGAGGATATCCGCTTCGAATTGCTTGCTGGCGCACGGGTGTCTCTGATTTATATATTTGTTTTTGTCACGCCGATTGTTTATTTCTTCGGCCCGCTAATCGCCAGTGCCTTGTCTGACTCAGCAGTCACGCAACTCGTAACTCAAGATGTAATCTACCTGGTACCGCTTGCCATTCTCGGCACCGCGCCGTTCTTGTTATCGCGTGCAACATTCGACGGCTTACAACGCCCACGGCCGGCGTTAATCGCTTCAGGCGTACGCACCTTCGTTTGCGTTATCCCCCTTGCAGTTTGCGGTTCAATCAACCACGGCTTGCTTGGCTTAAGTCAAGTGCAAGGAATAAGCCTAGGTTACATCGCAGGTTTAATGCTCAGTAGCCTAGGCTATTGGTTATGGACAACAAAAGGTCTTAGTCGTCTGCAGAGTCGCTAGTCGCTTTCTGCTCATCGATATCAGCTGCCTCGCTAGGTATAGCGTGAAAGCTTAACTTTTCGCCTTCTTTATCTAAATCCATTTCAAGGAATGAGCCCGGCTTGATCTTGTTGCGCAACAATTCTTCTGCCATCGGGTCTTCAATATAGCGCTCGATTGCACGACGTAATGGGCGCGCACCGTATTCTGAGTGGAATCCCTTATCGATTAAGAAGTCGCGAGCCGAATCACTTAAAGCAAAAGCGATTTTCTTTTCAGCCAATCGTTCTTCGACCTTTTTCATTTCTATATCAATGATTCGATAAAGGTCGTCTTTTTGCAACGGGTTGAAAGTAATCATTTCGTCGAGACGGTTCAAGAATTCAGGGCGAAATTGGCGTTGTACCTCTTCCATGATGCCTTCCTTCACACGCTTAGTAGTGTCTTCTTCTGAAGTGGTAAAGCCGAGGCCACCACCAGCTTGCACAACATTTGCCCCAACATTTGATGTCATGATGATAATGGTATTTCTAAAATCAATATGACGACCAAGCGAGTCTGTTAAGCGACCTTCTTCCATGATTTGCAACAACATGTTGTACACATCAGGATGAGCTTTTTCGATTTCGTCAAACAAAATCACACTGTAAGGACGACGGCGCACTTGTTCCGTAAGTTGACCGCCTTCTTCGTGGCCAACGTAGCCCGGAGGAGAGCCGACCAGCCTTGAGGCGTTGTGTTTCTCCATGAATTCAGACATGTCGATTGCAATCAAAGAGTCTTCGCTGCCAAACATGAACTGCGCAAGCTGTTTTGACAACCAAGTCTTGCCAACACCGGATGGCCCTAAGAACAAGAAGGAGCCCATGGGGCGGTTCGGGTCTTTAATACCTGAGCGGCTACGACGGACGGCTCGGGCAACAGCGCTAATAGCTTCGTCTTGATTGATCACCTTCTCGGCGATTTCGTCTTCCATTTGCAATAAGCGTATGGCTTCTTCTTTAGCCAAGTTTTGCACCGGTATACCAGTCATAGCTGCAATAGTGGCAGCTATAACTTCGCGAGTCACTTCAGGGCGAGACTCAGGCTCGTTTTCAGAGTTCTTCCAGGCCGCTAAAATGTTTTCACGCTCGCGCTTAGCTTCGTAAGCTTGATCGCGATGACTTGCGGCTAACTCAAAATCTTGGTTGGCTACAGCATGCTCTTTGGCTTGCTCGTGCTCTTTGACTTTAAGATCGATAGATGCGATATCAGGTGGTGGGGTCATGCTGCCTAAACGCAAGTGCGCGCCAGCTTCGTCGATGACATCAATCGCTTTATCAGGCAAGAAACGGTTATTGATGTATTTGATGCTTAAGTCGACAGCAGCTTTTAAAGCTTCGTCAGTGTAAGTGATTTTATGGTGATCTTCGTAGCGGCTACGTAAGCCCGCCAAAATTGCCACCGCGTCATCGCGACATGGCGGCTCGACACGCACCGATTGGAAACGGCGCTCGAGCGCACCATCTTTTTCGATGTGCTTACGATACTCGTCGAGAGTCGTTGCGCCGACAACTTGAATGTCGCCGCGCGATAGAGCTGGCTTCAAAACGTTTGCCGCGTCAATCGCACCTTCGGCACCACCAGCGCCTACCAGCGTGTGGATTTCGTCGATAAATAAAATAACATTCTTTGCAGCTTTTACTTCAGCCATTACAGCCTTAATGCGTTCTTCGAATTGGCCGCGGTACTTTGTGCCTGCAACCATGCCAGGCAAGTCGAGCGAGATAATGCGCTTGTCAGCCAGGATATCTGGAGTAGTCCCATTGACGATGGATTGCGCAAGGCCCTCGATGATGGCTGTTTTGCCTACACCGGGTTCACCCAACAACACGGGGTTGTTTTTTGTGCGGCGTGATAACACTTGCACAACGCGCGATATTTCACTTTCGCGACCAATGACAGGGTCGAGCTCGTTGCGCCGAC
Source organism: uncultured bacterium (assembly GCA_964011335.1). Lineage (GTDB taxonomy): Bacteria > Planctomycetota > UBA1135 > UBA1135 > UBA1135 > JAPKEZ01. The sequence goes on along the minus strand of CAXGOF010000024.1, from coordinate 4,917 downwards.
AAGCCTCAGTTAAATCGCGGCCAAAGCCGTCAAGAGCTGGAGTATTTGTCTTACTACGCGCTGGCGCAGATTCGCCATCGGGGTGTTCGGCATGCGGCATGTCGATGTCGGCCTCGCCTTCGTCGTTAGACACACCACCGATAAATTCGATGACAGATTCACGTACTTCTTCGAGGCGGCAGCCCATGGTGCGTAAAATATGCGGGGCAATCCCTTCGTTTTCACGAAGTAGGGCGAGTAGCAAGTGCTCAGTGCCAACATGACCGTGGCCAATGTTCTTTGCTTCTTCGAGAGCTAACTCTACTGCTTTCTTGGCGCGTGGAGTAAACGGGACTTGCATGGACGGTTCGTGCTTAGGGCGCACTGTCAGGTTGTTGAGAACCTCTTTGCGCATTGCTTCAAGGTTTACACCGAGGGAAGTAATAACGCCAGCTGCGACGCCGTTTCCTTCTCGGATCAAACCTAGCAAAATATGCTCGGTGCCAATGTATTCGTGGTTAAGCTCTTGGGCTTCGCGGCGGGCGAATCCCATAACTTTTCTAGCTCTTTGTGTAAATCTGTCAAACATGATGAATTTAGGCGTTTTTGCCCAGTACTGTATCGGCCTTTAACTGCCTGAACTTAAGTCTTTACTCAATTCGGACTGCAGCGCATTTATTTCGTCGCGAATGCTTGCGCATGCCTCGTAATCTTCGCGTTTTACAGCTTGTTGCAATTGCTCATTTAGCTGCTCGAGTTGATTATCGTTACGCCAGTCGACATGCTTAGTTTGGCCATGCAAACGCTCGAACACGTCCGCCAGATAATCTTTGAACACCGAATAGTCGTTAGGACAACCTAGTCGGCTTGTTTGCCTAAAATCATCTAGTGTCCAGCCACATTTATCGCAACTAAGTACGCCCTGCACAGCTTCACTTTTGTTCGGTTTCATCGGTGATGACTTCTTGCCTTTGTTTCCCCCGGATGGAGGGAAAAGCGCTTTAGTTAAAACACTGATAACCTGCGGGAAACTTTCGGTGTTAGCGACGTTTAAGCCACTTTTTTGCGCACACCGTGAGCAAAAAACGCTATTTGCAAATACAGGAACCCCATCAGACCCGTACGTTACGTCGAGCTGATGCACAGTGGCGGCAAATTTATTGCAGGCTTGGCACTTCATGCGTCAAATAGCTGTTGGTGGTGCGATGGTTACGCTTTACTAACAGGTATATCTTCGGTTAATTTAAGGAAAAGTTGCGCACGTTCGCTGAAATTATTAAATTCGTCAAAAGAGGAAAAAGATGGTGAAAATAGCAGCGTTTCGTCAGATTGCAGGCCAGAAAGTGCCCTTTCTGCTGCAATCTCGAAGTTTTCGTGAAAAGCGTAGTTGATTTTCGTTTTATCGCACAATTGAGCAAGACGTAGCCCGCCCGCACCATGTAAATGCAGGCGGGTTTTCTTGCACAAAGCACTCATAATGTCGGATAAATCTAAAGACTTGTCTTTACCGCCAGCCAGCAGTACTTTCTTGCCCCGAATAGAAGATAAAGCAGCAGCCGTTGGTGTGGGATGAGTGGCCACACCGTTATCAATAATCACTCGATCGTGAATATCGATAAAGTGCTGCATGCGATGCTCAAGCCCAGGGTAATGATTTAGCTCGACACAGTCGCGCCCTAGAATGCGCAGCGATCTCAAGGCAGCGAACATCGATGGCATGCGGAAGGATTCGGTGAAGGGTAGGTCTGCGGCGCTAAGGCCGAAGTCGTTGATCTCCCACCCATCGAGTTCTTCCCAGTTGCCCTTCGCGGCACGCGACCATTCAGTAGATTCGGCGTCACCACCAGCGATTAAGGCAAAACAGCTGTCATCTTGGTATTCGAGGAGTCGGCGCTTGGCGGCCGCATAGGATTCTAGGTCGCCGTGACGATCAAGGTGATCAACGCCGAAGCAAGTCAGTATCGCAACTTTAGGCCACGCCGGTGGCGCAATCAGCCTTTCGCATTGAAACGATGACATCTCGAGTACAATCGTTTCGAGGTCGGGGCGACTTAGCACTTGCTCTAAGAACGACCCGCCCAAATTGCCTGCTAATAAAGTGTTCTCGCCAAGCAAGTGATGCAATAGCGACGCGCAAGTTGATTTACCGTGCGTGCCGGTGATGGCGATGGTTGGAATATTGGCGCTACATGCAATCGCGAGATTGATTTCGGTAGTCAACTCACAGTTATGCTTACGAACCAAATCCCAGATGGGCGCTTCATTGGGCACGGCCGGGTTTACAACAACCACGTCCGCTTGTTCAAACAGATACTCGGGGTGCTCTTCAAAAACGAAATCAATGGCATATCCAGCTAAGCTATTGATACTGGTTTCAAGCTTAGACGCCGTCCGTAAATCACTTACGGTAACCTTGGCGCCTAATTCATGAAGTGCGCGGGCGCATCCTGCTCCTCCGCCGAAAGAGCCTAGGCCAAGAATTAATACTTGTCGGTTCTTGAGTTCGGCCGGATGGATGAGATTCATAAGGTGCTGGCGGAGAGAGAGGGATTTGAACCCTCGGAACCGTCAAAACGGTTCAACACCTTAGCAAGGTGCCGCATTCGGCCACTCTGCCATCTCTCCAGGCAAGCGCCCAAAGTGTAGCGGTGCGGTCTTTATTAGACAATAGATTAGTTAAGATGTCTTCATGAACGAAGGGCTTAAAAACGTGTCTGATTTTCGCGAGCTGTTATGTCGTCGCCGATCCATCCGCCACTTTTCTGATCAGCCGGTGGCGTCCTCGCTGATTGAAGAAGTTGTAAGATGTGCGGCGACGGCTCCGAGTGGGGCGAACAAACAACCATGGCGATTCGTGTGTGTTAGGGAGCCTGAATTAAAGAAGAAAATCCGGATGGCTGCCGAAGTAGAAGAACGTGAGTTTTATGCGAGCCGCGCTACCGAGCAATGGAGAGATGACTTAGCACCGCTCGGGACAGACGCGGACAAATCTTTTTTGGAAGTCGCGCCATGGTTAGTGGTTGTATTCAAGTTGATGAAAGGCGACGATGGCGGCAATGTTTATTACGCAGATGAGTCGGTGGGCATTGCGACGGGCATGTTGTTGGCTGCGGCGCAAGTGGCGGGGCTGGCGACTTTAACGCATACTCCGAGCCCGATGAAGTTTTTGGGCGAAGTGCTTGGCCGTCCTTCTAATGAGCGCGCATATATGCTAATACCGATAGGGTGGCCGGCGATTGACGGGCATGTGCCTGTGGCAGCGCTGTGCAAAAAACCCTTAAGGGAAGTAATGGTTAAGCTTTAAAAGCTATTGTCTAAACTCGCTCGCCTCGCTAAGCTTTGCCGCTTAAGTGCGGAGAGGTGTCAGAGTGGCCGAATGAACTGGTTTTGAAAACCAGCGACCTGCGAGGGTCCGGGGGTTCGAATCCCCCCCTCTCCGCCATTTTTTTATTCGTTACACCTTATCCCAAACAGTTTCGCTAATGTAAATAGGTGCATTGACCTGTAGACATACTGCAATAGCATCTGAAGGTCGGCAGTCTATAGAAATAGCCTTACCACTACTGTCGCTGAGGCGCAATTCGGCAAAATAAGTGCCATTGTCGAAGTGGTGAATTTCGGTTTCATGTACTGTTCCATTTAGTCCATGTATGATCGATGTGCACAGATCGCTAGTTATTGGCCGCGTATTTTTTTCACCCACCAAAGCGCTGCGAATAGCTATTAGGGCATTGCGCTCGATCATTACTTCGAGTGTACGCTCGCCATCTACTTCGCTGATGTGTAGTAATTGATGAGAGTGACCGTCAACTTGTACCAGTTTGGTCACGTGAGCGAGGGTGCGAGACATGCTACTATTCTAGCATGCAAACGGCAGTTTACGGCGCATCGGTTGAAGCATCATTGTTTGGTAGGGTAGGCTTCACTTTTAATAATCGAGGGCAGCTTTTAGAGTTGTCCTGGCGAGAAGGTTTTTCAGAAGAGGCTAGTCAATTGGCGCAGCTTAAAGCACCTTGTCCCAGTTTGCAGGAGCTGCGAAAATATATAGAGGACTACGCGCGCGGATGTGGCCCGCAATTCCCCGGAGCGTATGTGTTCCCGCAGGCGGCGGCGTTTTCTACTAAGGTCTATAAGGTAGTAGAAAAGTTGAAGCCGGGGCACTCTTTCTCATATCAGCAGGTGGCCGAGTTGGCGGGTTCATCCAAGGCTTGCCGCGCGGTGGGAAATATTATGGGGAAGAATCCTTTGCCGTTAGTGATTCCATGACATCGTGTTCTAGCCAGCGGCCAAGGTCTTGGCGGCTTCACAGGTGGAGTAGCTTTAAAGCGTTTGTTACTTGATGCTGAAGGGGTTGAATACGGAGCCTAGGCTAACCAGCGGCCGGCGTTGAAGGCGAGTAAAATCAGCGTTGCGTTGATGAACAAGCTATTTAAGTCAATCGCAGCTTTGTTCTTCGGCCATGGCGCGTAAACGCAAATTAATGCTGCAGCAATACCGGTGTATAGCCCGACATAATTCATGGCAAAAGCCATGATAGGTAACGCTAGAATGCTAAGCGAAACTTTATAAATGTACTTTCGTATCAAGTAAGCGCAGGCAATCACTGGAATGATAAACGCGAGTTGTCCTAATTCGACGCCGAGGTTGAAGCCGAGCAAAGACATCACTTTTGCGTTTGAGGCTAACCCGATTTCACCGAGTACTCCGGCAAATCCGAAGCCGTGTAATAAGCCGAAGGCGAAGGCCGGAATCGCTGGATTTGCGTTTTGCGCCCCCTGTTTTAGATGAGCCACTAGCACCGCGATAATGCTAATAGAAATCGCCGGCTCAACAAATGCGGATGGCAGCGAAACGATATCTAAAGCCGAGAAGGCAAGAGTTATAGAATGCGCGATGGTAAATGCGGTTATAGCATAAACTAACTTTCGCAAACTAGTT
>CAXGOF010000023.1:0-13695 GCA_964011335.1 uncultured bacterium | reverse complement strand
GGTAGTCGGTGGCGGCGAACCACAGCTCAAACATCAACCTAAACTGCAAGAATATGCCGACATTCTAGGTTTTCAAGCCAACTGGCGCCCTGCTGAATATGTTTCGTGGCACAAAGAAATACACAAGTTACGTACCGAAATGAAGGACAAATACGATGCGCTTATCATTTTACATTGGAATCGCACAACCTTCACCAAGAACGCACGGATGGCTTGTAATGATGCCGGGCAAAAACCGTGCATCACATGTCACTACCAAGGATTCACTAATTTACGTGAGACTATGCAAGAGTGCTTGCGACAATTACTAGCGCGACTATAGAGTCGGCTTTTCTTCGACTTCGTCTACTGCAAGTTCAATCAACCCGCGCTCGATTTCGACCAATGCGATTTCGATTGGGTTTTCGATGCGAGCTAATTCGGCATCAAATAATGGAGCATCGCCACGGACTAGCTGACGAATACGCTTCTGTATTAAAACAGTGCGCTCGAAAGAACCGTTAACGTATTCTTGGAGACGTTGAGGAAGAGTATTTTCCATAATAGAAAGCCTCGTTAGAGGGACGGGAATTCTACCCTTAGCCGCCAAACATGGCAAGCAAAACTGTATCAAGTTCATCGAAAGACTTAATTACCGAACCAACTCCAGGGATTGGCCGGGTATTTGAGTCGACCAAGGCCTGAATAAAATAGAGGTCCGCACCTATTGCATCACGTTGATCAGAAGGGATATCACCGATGTAAACCCCTCTGCCAAACTGCATACGTAGGTCTGAAAGCACGGGCATTTTCGCGCGACAGCCATAGACGGCATCGAATTCGATGCCGCAACGCGCGACGTCGGCGCTAATCTCAGTTTTAGACGCGCGGCTGACAACGATAACCGGAATATTTTGCGCGCGCAATTTTGCCACCGCTTCGGCAGCGCCAGCAAAAGCTGGTAAGCCAAAAAAAGGAACGACGGTGCCGTTCCAGTCAATTGCAACAAAATTAGGGTGCACCGATGCCATGGTTGACATAGATTAACACTTCATGCTAGTTCCACTAACCCTTCTGCTCACAATTCTTGCTGGCCAACAACAATCGCCAACAACAATCGCCCCATCTCCCGAACGATTAAAAACTACCCTCAACACGTTATGTGAGTATCCACGTTTTGCGGGTGACCCGCGCTCGCAACATGCCATCGACTACGTCGCCGGCGAATTAGAAGGAGCAGGCTGGCAGGTCGAACGGAAATATTATTGGGCCTATTTGCCACGCCAGACTTCGCAATCGCTCCAAGTTTACACAACAGAAAACCGCTGGCATGAAGTCGATTTGGCTGAACAAGGTTTCGCTGAAGATCCGCGTACTTTGTCGGAGCATATCCCCCCAATGCACGGCTTAACCGCTTCTGGCCGAGCCGAAGGAGACGTCTGGTATGTTGGCTATGGTACTAGAAATGAATTCCTGCAATTACAAAAACGCTTTGGTGACAAGTTCAAAGGTGGCGTTGCCCTGATGCGTTATGGTGCGAACTATCGCGGCCTTAAAGTCGCCAATGCCGAAGCATTCGGTTTCGCAGGAGCCCTACTCTACACCGACGCTGAAGACGACGGAGTAGGTCGCGGTGCCATCCTGCCCGAAGGACCCTTTCGCCCATCAACGGGCATTCAACGCGGATCGGTTTTCAACGGACACGGCGATGCCTTAACCCCAGGATGGGCAGCAACTAAAGATGCGCCGCGCTTGGCGGCAAAAGATGCCCCAGGTATGGTCAAAATACCAAGTCTGCCGATCTCGTCGGCAAACGCGCATTTAATCATCGCTAAACACGGCAAAAAAGTGGGCAACACTATGGTTCGCGTAAAAATGGAAGTCGTCCAAGATACCACGCTGCAAAAAATATGCAATGTTGTCGGCACTTTGAACGGCAGTAGCAACGACGAGCAATGGATTATTTTAGGGGCTCACCGTGACGCTTGGGGCCGCGGCGCCACCGACAATGGCACCGGCTCTGCGGTGTTAATGGAAAGCGCCCGCCTTCTCGGACAAGCTTACAAAAATGGATGGCGTCCGCAACGCCGATTGGTCATTGCTTCTTGGGATGCCGAAGAATGGGGGCTCGTCGGCTCTACTGAGTGGGTTGAAGAAAACCGCCGCGCATTGATTAAACATGCAGTTGCTTACGTTAATCTTGACGTAGCCGCAACGGGTCCGAACTTTTCGGCCTCTTGCACTCCGGGACTGCAAGAGGCAATAACCGCAAGCGCTATCGCTAATGACATTAGCCCGCCTAAAAATCTAGGCGTGCCCGGTGGCGGATCAGACCATGTACCTTTCATCGAAATTACTGGCGTCGAGAGCATGGCATTTGGCTTTCATGGCGGCAGTGGTGTTTACCATTCGGCACTCGACACTCCGTACTTAATAGAGAGGTTTCTTGACCCCGGATATGTGCATCATGCGCGCGCCACACAAATGGCTGTCGATGTAGCTACGCGTTTAAGTTCGTCAGAGACTTTAGTTAATGGCACTGCAAGCTGGCTGAGGCAAATGCAGAAAGCTCTTGATGGCACACAACACACAGAACATTTTTCTGTCGAGCACCACGCAACAATTAGGGATTTAATAAACCAATTACTCGAACAAAACGCTGATCAGCCGCAAACCGCAGGACATACCTTCCATCGTAAGTTCTTGCCAACCGAAGGCCGTTCTTTACTCTGGAATTCCGCAGGGTATGGCGCGGCCTGGTTTCCTGGATTAGCCCAAAAAGGTGGTGCAGCACAATTAATCGATATTCTTAGAAGCTGTATTCGCCCTGCAAAAACACAATAAACTGTTCCTGGTCATGAACGATAGCGCCTTGCGGCGAGAACAAACTTAAGCCAAAATCGATATTAAGGTTGTCTGATATTTCACCTTCGAGGTAGAAGTCGACTTCACGCGCGATTTCAGCATCGTCATTCGCAGCAGCGGATATCGCTGCTTCGTTGCCGAAATAAACTCCATCAGCAATCGATTGGCGTAAAAAGCTATGAACATCAACATGCATTGCCCATCGTTCATTCCAGTTAAGCCAATAATTGAAAGAGAAATCTATCAAGTTGGAAAAAGCTAGGATATCCGCGCGGCCGTTGTATTTGTGAAAATCAATCATCACGGGCATGTAACTTTCACGAACACCTTCGCCTACCCTGTCACCCTGTGCAACGGCTAGGCCAACACCAACGCCATGCCCGAAATCGAGTTGCTTTGACAAGTTGATTAAATAAGCGTTTGATGTTATTTCTTGCAGGCCATCAGTACCATTCTGCAACATAAGCATTAAGTCGTAATTGAGGCCATTACTGGTGCGCGACACCAAACGCAGCGCGAGATTATATTCTCTAACGCCCATATCGTCTTTATTGTGTTTAAACCAATAAGTCTCAAGTAAGCCATTTGAATCCATTTCATATTCGCCGTGGACGCCAATCATTTGCGAGTTATTTACTGCAGCTTCACCTGTCGCTGCGCTTGAGCTGAAAAAGTCGAAATCAGTTTCAAGAAAATTCGTCTGCCACAATACGGCATCGTGAATATTTTCCTCGAAGCTCCAGGGATTGGAGGATATTAAAATACCGTTACCAAACTCTAGCCCCATGCGCCCGAAACGTAATTGCGAGTCACCCCACAGCTGGTCAGCATCGAAGTACGCTTCAATATCAAGATGCACACCGGTCTCGTCATCGAAGCTATCGGCATGGATGCGGCCGGCAAGTGTTAGGCTAGAGAAATCGTTAAGAGGCAGCGTCGCCATCGAGCGAACGCGGACACCACCGGCTGAAGACGAGCCTGAGGTGCCTCTAGCGGTATCGGCTAGACTGTTATAGCCGGCGCGCACGCGAGCATGGGTGTCGAATTCTATTTGTGACCAATCGAACTGAGAAGCCAAAACCATTAGACTGAGAGAAAGCATTGTTTGAATTATAAATTATTTGTAGGCTAATAACCGCTGTACATGCTTGGCAAGGATATCTGCCTCGAGATGCACTTGTCTTCCGACCTGCATTGCACCCAAATTAGTGGTGCTCAAAGTTTCTGGGATCAATGCGACTTCGAAGCTGCCACTGTCATTTAATTTAGCGATAGTGAGGCTGACGCCATCGACTCCGATAGAGCCTTTATCTACCATCAACGGCAATATCACGGATGGAGCACTGAAAACGTAGTTACTGAAGTCGCCGCAGACCTTTATTTCGAGTAATTCACCGATATCATCGACATGACCGCTGAGAAAGTGTCCGCCAAGGCGATCGCCAAGGCGCAAGCTGCGTTCGAGGTTAACTATCCTGCCTACCTCCAATGCACCCAAATGAGTGACTTTTAAGGTCTGGGGCGATAAATCGAAGTAAACCTTTTCATTAAAGGAACTTACAGCAGTCAAGCAGGCCCCGCTAATGCAAATTGAGTCGCCTATCGCAATTTCGGTGGCCATTTCGCCCATTTCGACGCCAATGCGCCTCCCCCCAGCAATCTCTTCAATAGAAGAGATTGGGCCTGTTCTTTCAACGAGTCCCGTAAACATAGTGGCTATGATAAAATATCTGCTCAGAGAAGTGGTCTTTTTGTCATAAATAGTTGCCTTTAGAGGTAGTTTCGCGTATCTTACTCGACCATTTTTCCCACAACTACTTGGGATGCTCGAGGTCCACATTCTTTCGCTTTTTCCTGAAGCCATCAAGTCCTACTTAGATGCTTCAATTTTAGGGCGCGCACAGAATTCGGACCTACTCCAAGTCAACGTTCTCGATTTCCGGCAATTTGCCAAAGGAACCCGCCGTAACGTCGACGACCGCCCTTACGGGGGAGGTCCGGGGATGGTGTTGAAACCCGAGCCGATCTTTTCAGCAATCGAGTGGGTCGAAGAAAACTTCGGTCCTGCGCGCAAAATTCTGCTTAGCCCAGATGGCGTGCCCTTTAAACAACAACACGCAACCGAATTCGTCAAAGAAGAGCGTCTACTGTTGCTTTGTGGGCGCTATGAAGGCTATGACGAACGCATTCGCCTTGGCATCGACTTCACTGAAGTCTCCATTGGAGACTACGTTTTGTGTGGCGGCGAGCTTGGAGGTTTGGCAGTAATCGAAGCCACAGCTCGTTTGATTCCTGGTGCTTTAGGACACAGCGAATCAGCCGTTCAAGAATCTTTTACGCAACCCGATTTGCTAGACCATCCACACTACACCCGCCCCGAAGAATTTCGTGGCATGCGGGTTCCAGAAATACTACTCAGTGGCGATCACCAAAAGGTCGACGACTGGCGGCAACAACAGGCGGCCGAACGCACAAAGCTAAGGCGTCCTGATTTGCTAAACCACAACAATAAAAAAGAAACATAGTCATGGACAAAATCATCCAAGAATTAAACGCGCGCAACATGAAAGAAGAAGCTCCTTCATTCTCTGTTGGCGATATCGTCAAAGTTGGTTACCTTATTAAAGAAGGTAAAAATGAACGCGTACAGCCGTTTATCGGCCAGTGCATTCAATTCAAAGGTAGCGGTGTTGCCAAAACTTTCACCGTACGCCGCATCGTGCAAGGCGAGGGCGTTGAGCGTACTTTTGCTCTACACAGCCCTCGGGTAATGAATGTCAGCATCGAACGCGCGCCTAACAACAAGCCGCGCCGTGCAAAGCTGTTCTTCCTACGCGATCGTCAAGGCCGCTCTGCTCAACTGTAATTCAATAGGCGTTAGCCCATGATCAACAATCTATCTCGCAAGCTACTTGGTATTGCCATTTTTTCCGGCATTGCCATTTATGCACTTTTTGCTTTTTCTCTGCACCTCGGCCTCGACCTTCGCGGTGGTGCTCGTATTGTTTACAGCTTCGATTTCGAGTCGGCTTTAGAGGCCAATCAGATCAGCGAATCAGAATATGCCAACAAAAGCGAAATGGTTGGTCAAATGGCCGACATTTTCCGCGAACGTCTCGACGGAAGCGGCTTGGCTGACATTCCTATTTACCCACAGGGGGAGATGCAGCTAGTTATTGAATTACCGGACCGTAGCGAGAGCGAAGTTGCCGAAATCAAAACTACGATTGGCAATCAGGGTTTACTCGACTTCCGAATCATCGCCGAGCTAAGCGACGACCTGGGACTCGCAGATGAGAAGAAAAAGTTCACCGACTGGATGGCTCTCAACCCCGAGGGTTCTACCAAAGACTTCAATAAGTTATCTGTAGCAGAAGGTGGTCCGCGTCCAGAGATTAATTGGCACTTGCCTTCTGAAAAGGGCGAAGCGGGTACCAACCTATCCTCTGCAATGACTAGTGGTGCTTTCCCACTACTAATGCTCGACTATGTGCGTAGCGACCTCGCAACAAACGAAGCGACTTCTTGGCATTTCGGCGGTGACGACCTCAACTATGTAGGCGGTACACTCGACAACAAAGGCATGCCTGCTGTGGCATTTGAATTCTCTGAATACCGCAAGTCGGCATTCGGCGATTTCACCGAGCAATACAAAGGCCGCAAAATGGCTATTGTGTTGAACGGCAAAGTTTACAGCGCACCAAACATCAACGGTCGCCTCGATGGCGCCGGCATCATTGAAGGCGGAAGCTCCGGCTTTGACGTCAAGGAAGTCCGCGAGCTTACTACAGTATTGCGCACGGGTTCACTGAAGGTGTTACCCGAACTAGAGAGCGAATCTTTCGTTGGTTCATCACTCGGCGCCGACGCCATCCAAACCGGCGCTAAGTCGGCGATGATCGGCGGTATCTTGGTTCTGTTATTCATGCTGCTGTACTATCGCATGAACGGTGTAGTTGCGTGTCTTTCCTTGGGGTTCAACGGTTTCTTGCTACTTGGTGCTATTTACTTCTCACAAGCCACTCTTACTTTACCGGGTCTTGCTGGTTTAGTACTTACCATCGGCATGGCTGTTGATGCTAACATACTCATCTTCGAGCGTATCCGTGAAGAATGGGAACGTGGCCGCGAAGTTCCGCAGGCTTACAAGAATGGTTATGAACGCGCGTTTTGGACAATCATCGACGCTAACGTTACTACATTGATTGCCGGCTTCATTCTGTATCAATTCGGTACTGGTCCGGTTCAAGGTTTCGCTGCGACTTTGTGCTTAGGTATTCTCACTACGCTGTTCTCAACCTTGGTATTCTCTAAGGTTATCATGCACACGATTGTGTTTGGCAAGAATGCACCCACGAAGGTAGGCATGATGGCCGCACTTGCTGGGAAGAAGATTATCGATTTCTCCAAGTTGCACAAGTTAGCAGCATGCATCTCGGCGGTCCTGCTATCTAGCGGTTTGTGGATATACTCGCAAAATGCAAACGAGATGCTTGGCATTGACTTCGCTGGCGGTTCAACTGCCCGTGTTCACTTAGCTAAAGAGGTTAACATTTCCGAAATGCGTGACCGCCTCAATGGTTTCCAGGTTACTGTTGTCAAATCCGATGCCGAAAGCACTTCGGGCGCTGACACATCTAAAGACTTCCAGGTTAAGCGCAAGCTAAGCGCCGCAGACCGTGCGGCCGGAATTTCGACCGACAAAGTTCAAGGAGGCAAAGACTTGGCTCAAGAAATGGTCGCCGAGTTACAAAAGTCTCTCGAAGGATTATTAATTCTCGACGATGCTGGCGCTGCAAACCTCGATGCCTCATTCCCACAAAAATCTACCGTTGGAGCTCGCGTGTCAGGTGAAATACAAGGCTCTGCTGTGCGCGCTCTCTTGCTGGCGTTGGTGCTGATTGTGGTTTACATGAACTTCCGCTTCCACGAATATCGTTTTGGTTTAGCAGCTGTTGCTGCCCTATTCCATGACGTGCTAATCACTCTAGGTGTATTGGCATTCGTCTCGCAGATGGGTTGGGTTCACGTCGAGATCAACCTCGAAATTATCGCGGCATTCCTAACTATCATCGGTTACTCTCTTAACGATACGATTGTTGTGTTCGACCGTGTCCGTGAAAACATGCCTCGTCGCAAAGAGTCTTTCAAAGAGATTATAAACATCTCCATTAACCAGTCACTAAGTCGCACGATTCTGACATCTGTAACTACGTTCGTCGTAGTAAGCGTACTGTTCTTCGCTAACCGTCAATTCCACAATACTCTCGAAGGCTTTAGCTTCGCAATGTTGGTGGGTATTGTCGTCGGCACGTACTCTTCAATATTCGTGGCATCTCCGCTACTTATTTTCTTCGACCGCTGGGCTCGTAATAAAAAAGTCGGCCCCGCTCCAGGAAGCTCTATGAATAAGAGCCATAAAAAAGCTCCTGCTAAAGGTTAAACAAGCCATTTAGCGCCAAAACAGCCCGCTCACCGGCGGGCTGTTTTTTTTGTTCTTGAAATAACTGCTCAATAGTTTACTTTAATGTAATGCGCACTTTAACTGCCCTTGTCGTCCTTGTCGTAGCTTTAGCTTACGCCGTAATCTATAAAACTAGTAATAGCCAAGACCTGCCACCGACCCAAGCCCCGCATGACAGCAGTCTTGGGATTATGACCTTTGGTGTTACAAGTACCGAAGCTGCATCTCCTACTAATCCAGGGAGCAAAGCGGTGGCTGCGGTCAGTGAGAGCACGAACTCAGATGTTCGTGTTGCGCCGCCAGCGACTAAAGATATTGCTGTGCATGAACCCATGAAGCCAACTTTACAGCCAGAGGCTGCCACGGAAGCAGAGGCGTCATCAATAGCGGAAGTAGGTGGTGCAATAGATTACGTGGTTCGTTTAGATGACACCATGTATCGCATCATCTTGAATCACTACGACACATACTCCGAAGATATTCTACGAGTAATTAGCGATGCTAATTACTTAAGCGACCCTTCAGAAATCGGGATTGGCGACAAAGTCACCTTGCCTGTTATTGAGGGTGTAGGCGCTCCGAAGCGGCGCTAAACCTGCCGCCGCACTCTTCTAGTCGTGGGCGCAATGCGTTCCAGTGGCGAGGGGCTAGGCTGATGTGCGCCACCCAATTGCTCTCGTCATAATGTTCGCGAACAATCATTGCATGGTGATTGAACTCAGCCAAAAGCTTACCTTCGGTAGCTGGTACTTCTACCTCTAGGTGCAATGACCAATCGTCAACCAACGCTGCAACCATTGAGTCGAGGTTGTCTATACCAAAGCCATCGTGTACCGAAACGCAAAGCGCCTCTGGGTATTTATGACGTAACTCGATAGCTAACTCTTCATCTACTTTATCCCATTTATTCAGTACAAGTAACGAAGGGATATTGATAGCGTCGAGTTGTTGCAAGACGTCGTTAACGGCTTCAATATTTAATTCCAAATCTGGATCAGAGGCATCACAAAGGTGAACTAACAGATCGGCGTTCATCGTTTCTTCAAGCGTAGCGTGAAATGAGGCGACTAAGTTGTGCGGCAAATCGCGCACGAAGCCCACTGTGTCAGCAAGCACAACTTTTCGCGTATCTTGAAGTGTCCAATAACGCACCCGCGTATCAAGAGTAGCAAACAACTGGTCGGCAATGTAAACATCGGCCGAAGTCAACTTCTTCAGCATCGATGACTTACCAGAGTTGGTATATCCAACCAGAGACACGGTGTATGGGTATTCTCGCGCCACGGCTTCGCGATGGCGACGGCTTTCTATCTCCTTGAGTTTTCGCTTGAGTGAAGTAACCTTAGCGCCTACTAAGCGCCTGTCCGTTTCAAGCTGCGTTTCACCAGGACCACGCGAACCTACGGCACCTTCTGTACGCTCAAGGTGAGTCCACATTCTTTTGAGGCGCGTTTTTACGTATTCCATTTGCGCGAGCTCGACTTGTAGTTTTGCCTGGTTAGTTTGTGCGCGGGTAGCGAAAATATCCAATATCAATTCGGTGCGATCGACAACGCGCATTCCTAGATCTTTTTCTAAGTTACGCCCTTGGCCTGGACTTAGATTATGATCGACAACGACTAGAGTTGCGTCGTTAGCTTTTGCCAAGTTAAGGATTTCTGACACCTTGCCACGGCCAAATGCTGTACGAGGATTGATTTTAGTAAGACGCTGAGTAAGTCCACCCACGACTTTCGCCCCTGCAGCTTCGACGAGACCCGATATCTCTTGCAAAGGGTCGACAGCACGATCTGCCCCACTGCCAGGTAAAATCAGGGTAGCGACAATGGCGCGGTCGACAAGCGCCTTTGAATCTATACCGTCTTTGGTGCTGCCCATTTGTTGGTTTCTGACTTAATCAAAAACTGATGTGTGTCGGCGATGACGGAGGTGCGAACTTTCCAATCTTCGCTACTTTGCGGATAGTCTTCACGATAATGTGCTCCGCGTGATTCGGTGCGAAATGTAGCGCAACGGGCTATTGCCTGAGCTGTCTGAACCATGTTTAAAACTTCCACTCCCTGCGGCGTGAATGGCGCCAGACGCGAGAGGTAGGATTCCCAGTCCTGAAGCAATGCGTGCGCATCTTCTAGGCCCGCCGCTGAACGCTCGATACCGACTTCACTCCACATCAATGACTTCAAAGAGTAGGTCATATCATTAAGATTTAACTGAACATCGGCTTGTGGCTGTGCCTTATTCAGAACTGGACTTAACCAGCTACGCTCAGCAGTTGCATATTTAGAAATGTTTCGCCCACAAATACGGCCGTGCACCAAACCTTCAAGAAGAGAGTTTGAACCCATACGGTTAGCGCCATGGAAACCTGTTGATGAGCACTCGCCAACCGCGAAGAGCCCTGGTACAGTCGTTTGCCCATGCAAGTTAGACTTAATGCCACCCACAAGGTAGTGGACAGCTGGCCTAACGGGAAGAGATTCGGTTTCGATGTCAATGCCGAATTCACGGCATATCTTTGCGAGTGCTGGAAACCGAGTTGCCGGTGAATGCACTGAAGATAGATCTAAGTAAACGTACCGAGAATGAGTTTTAATCATGTGGCGGTAAATTGCACGGCTAACGACATCGCGCGGTGCCAACTCGGCATCGGGATGGCAGTCTTTCATGAAAGCGACACCATTCTTGTCGAGAAGTTTTGCACCTGCACCACGAGTAACTTCTGATATCAAAAAGCGCGCAGCGCCTGCCACATACAGGGTTGTCGGATGAAACTGCACAAACTCGAGATCGCATAATTCGGCGCCTGCGCGCAAAGCCATTGCTAAACCGTCAGCAGTAGCAAATTGTGGGTTAGTCGTTTCTCGAAACAACTGGCCACCGCCACCGGTAGCAAAGACTATTGCAGGAGCCTCAAAAACGACAGTATCGAAATCACTATCGGAGCGAATGTTAGTCATCGCAATCAAACCACGCGCTGCACCTTCGGCATCTTTTAGTAATTCTATAGCAACGGTAGCATGATAAACATCAATGCGGGAATGTGATTTAGTTCGTGCAATTAATGTACGCTGCAGTTCGCGTCCTGTTGCCGTGCCTGCGCTATGCAGAATTCGCGACACACCATGCCCACCTTCGCGACCGAGGTCAAATGATTTGTCAGCATTGCAGTCGAACTGCATACCGCTTTCGATTAGCCACTCAATTGCTTCGGGGGCTGCAGATGTAAATTCATCAACGACTTTACGGTCTGACAAACCATAGCCAAGCCTATATGTATCATCGGCATGTTGCTGAGGAGTATCATCGTCACCGACAGCGGCGGCAATACCACCCTGGGCTTCATAGGTGTTGGTCTGATTGATGCGACCCTTGCTCAGCACCATCACATGAGCTCCAGCATCAGCGGCAGAAATGGCTGCTGCCAAGCCGGCAACGCCACTGCCAACGACAATCACGTCGGCACGAAATGACGGCAAACTGCGTAATGATAAAGGGTTACGGGACAGCGGTGAAGCTAGCAATGGTGGAAATGTAGAAAGGGCAGGTGCCACATATGCATTCTAACATTTTCTATAAAAAAATGTCATGTTAGGGCTTTGTTTGCCGATATAATGGCTGGAGCAATACCCTAACAAACACCTAATGAGACCCATCACCACCAAACAACTTTCCGTCCTTGAAGCGATCTGCAGTCACCAGCATGAAACCGGACTTTCGCCAACCATGCAAGAACTAGGTGGCAAATTAGGCGTAAACAGAGTGACGGTATATGGGCACGTTCAGGCATTGCTAGAAAAAGGATATCTTGAGAACCTCGAGCCTGGTGCTTCACGCGGTCTCGATCTGACGCCAGAAGGTTCAGCCCTTATTCAAAAACCTAAGGTACCCAAGCATCAGCCCTTCGAGTTGGTCAACAAATCTACGTCTACTCCACCGCCTACCTTTGGGCTAGAAGGATTAAACATCCCATTGCTTGGTCGCATCGCGGCGGGTGCAGCAATCGAAACTATTGAAGACCGCGAGGAAATCAATTTGGCTCAACTACTGAATGCTAATGAAGAGACCTACATGCTAGAAGTGCATGGCACGTCCATGATTGAAGCACATATTGAATCCGGAGACTTTGTATTAGTTAGTCGTTACAAAACTCCAAGTGAAGGCGATATCGTAGTGGCAGTACTCGAAAACGAAACTGCGACCCTTAAGAAATTCTACCCGCAAGACGACGGCACCTATATTTTGCAACCGGCAAATGCTGCAATGGACCCCATCTACTGCGACACCCTAGAAATTCGCGGTGTAGTATCGGGTGTCATTCGTAAGTACTAGCATTTAGCCATTGCGCTTGGCGTCTATAGAGTGCGTGCCAGGCCCGCTCATTACGATAACGGTCATTGCGGCACAATAAAGGAAGGCTAACTCCCATTGATCAAAAGAGTCCCCAAGGTGAGCCGTTAAAATAGCAACAAGCATAGTAACTGCGCACAGCAGCGCTGCAGGCCGGGTGAATAGGCCGATAGCCACGCATACACCACCAGCAAGTTCCGTAGATTTTGCAATCCAGGCGAAGGCTATTGGTGCCGGGAAGCCCATAGACTCTAAGAAACCAGCAAAACCTTCTATAGCCTCGACTCCGCCATTCACAACTGAGTTATAGCCGTGTGATGCCAGGCCAAGGCCGACGGTAATTCTTAACAAGAGCAATGCGAAGTTATTCATCCCCGAAGCATAACGAGCACGCGTCAGCGAATCAATTAATTCCTCAAAGTCGGACGTAAAAAAAACCCATCTAGTTTTTACACTAGATGGGTTCATTATTTAAAGTCCGGCACTAACCTACTTTCACGCAATGCACTATCATCGGCGACTACTACTTAACGACCGAGTTCGGAATGGAATCGGGTGTGACCAATAGTCTATGGGCACCGGACAAATGGTGGTTAGAAGTGTAATCTTAAAATCGTTTACAATAAGTTTATTTTGCTACTCCAGAAGAGAGCAAAAAGAATCAAGCCGTTCGGGTTATTAGTACAGCTCGCCTGAACACGTTACCGTGCTTACAGCTACTGCCTATCAACGTGGTAGTCTCCCACGACCCTAATTGGGATACCTAGTTTTAGAGAGGGCTTCACGCTTAGATGCTTTCAGCGTTTATCCTTTCCGAAGTTAGCTACCCAGCTATGCCTTTAGCAAGACAACTGGTGCACCAGAGCTTCGTCCTTCCCAATCCTCTCGTACTAGGGAAAGACCTCTTCAAGTATCCTACAACCACACCGGATAGGGACCGACCTGTCTCACGACGGTCTGAACCCAGCTCACGTACCACTTTAATGGGCGAACAGCCAAACCCTTGGGACCTGCTCCAGCCCCAGGATGTGATGAGCCGA
>CAXGOF010000022.1:0-13976 GCA_964011335.1 uncultured bacterium | reverse complement strand
AGCCATTATCGAATCCCTTTGTCTAACGCCTCCCGCCGCCAACAATATCGATTATATGTTCTGGGGTAAATTCGAAGTGTCAAACTTCGAATTCCATTCAAGGCCCGATGTCGAGTTGGCTGATATACCGGTGGTTATGATCGACTTTCATGAGGCAGAAGAGTGGTGCCAGCAGCGTGGTCTGCGCTTGCCAACCGCAGGTGAATGGTTAATGGTGACAAGTAATGCCGAAATGTCACCCTCGAAGGCTGGAGCACGCAACGATATTGACTTAGACATTAATCGACCTTTGCCGGGTGGTGTCTTCGAGCGTGGGCGCCTCGAATGGGGAATGTATGACATGCATGCGAATGTTCGCGAGTGGGTTAGTACTGATTCATCAACGCATGCGATTGCTGTTGGTGCCTCTTTCGCTTCACGGTCTGATATTAACCAGCAACTCGCGATGAATAAAAGGGATCGCGCTGTAGATGTAGGTTTCCGCTATGTGGCTGATGCTGTTGAATACATAGAGCAACACATCGCCCCGCGTTGGAATAATATGAACGGCACTCAACGTCAGCAAGTGCGCTTGGCGATAGGAGAGTGGAAAAAAGATTGGCGCCTGGCTTTAGCCGCGAAATTAGATGCAAGCGTCGTTGGCACAGATTTATTGCTAGCCATTAAACAGTAATGAAGAAAAGCGAACTCCGCGCTCTATTAGAGGCTCGAGGGTTGCGTCCAAATTCTCGTTTTGGCCAGAACTTTTTGATTGATGAAGCTTTGTTGGGGCGTATTCCTGGTGATGCTGGTGTTAAGGTGGGTGACGCAGTCCTTGAAATTGGTCCGGGTGCTGGAGCTCTTACTGAAGAGTTATTGAAAGTGGGCGCAAAAGTGTTGGCCGTAGAAATTGACCACGGTTTCGCAGATTTGCTGCGCGACCGTTTCGCTTCGCAGCTTGACTCTAAACAATTAACGTTAATTGAGGGTGACGCGCTCGGTAAAAATGAGATGCTGAATCCTGCAGTTGAAGAGTGGTGGGAGCAGCTTGATGCAGCGCCGTACATTGTCGCCAATCTACCATACGCCATCTCCGGACCTTTCCTTGCACGACTTCCTGGCCGTGATATTGCCGGGGTGACATTACTGTTGCAGAAAGAGGTAGCGGAAAAAGTAGCCGGTCCATCAGCCAACGTCGAATGGAGCTCGCTTTCCATTCGCCTGTCTCTTTCGTTCGACTGCAAGCTCGGTCGGCGCCTGCCACCCGAAGTGTTTTGGCCGCGTCCACAAATAGATTCCGCGTTTTTACAGCTGGCACCATTACCAGGTGCCATGAGTCGTGAGCAAGATATGCAGTTAGCTGAAGTGCTGCGCTTTTCCTTTGGGCAGCGTCGAAAACAGGTATTTGGCCGATTGCGAAAACAATTTCCGGCGTGGGCGCAAGCCTTAACAGAGCTCGATGTGCCTGCAAATGCACGTCCAGGCAATATTGCGCCAAATGTTTGGCTTAATGCTTTGGGCAAGGTAAATTGCTAGATATTAATGGCTGACCTTACCCCTTTTCTAGATAAATTAAAATCGCATCTTTCTATTGATGCGGTGGTAGGAGAAAAGGTTCGCCTCGAAAGTAAGGGCAACCGCATGTGGGGACTGTGTCCATTCCATGCCGAGAACACCCCGTCGTTTACAGTTTCTGTTGACCGCGGCTCTTACAAGTGTTTCGGTTGCGGAGAGTTTGGCGATATTATTTCGTTCGTCCGCGAAACCGAAGGTTTAGAGTTTTTCGAGGCCGTGCGTGTCCTTGCCGACCAAGCTGGCCTGGATATGCCACAGCAATTCTCACAGCAAGATTCTCAAAAGTCGGCACTAAAGGTTCAAGCGCGCGAGGCTCTGCAAATTGCCCGACGCTACTATGCCGAGCTGTTGATGGGTCCAGAGGGAGCGGGCGCGCGTAAATATCTTGAAGATCGTAAGGTGCCGCAAGAATCATGGTCGCACTTCGGTCTCGGATGGGCTCCGCGCAACCGCCAAGATTTGTTGGGCTTGCTGCGGCAAAACGATATCGACGCCGAGGCTGCCGAGTTAGCGGGGCTGGCCTTACGCGTTGAAGGCACCAACGAGATTAAGGCGCGCTTCTGGGAACGCCTCATGTTTCCGATTTCAGACTCTGGCGGGCGCACTCTTGGCTTTTCAGGGCGATATTTGCCGGGTTCTTTTGCCGAGGACAAGAAAATGGGTAAATATGTTAATTCGCCTGAGGGACCGCTATTCCCCAAGCGACGGCTTCTGTTTGGTGTAGACAAATTGCAGGCAGGCTTGCGTAATCAGCCTGACGCACCCATTGTAATCTGCGAAGGCAATCTCGATGTGATGCAGCTGCACAATATCGGTCAAATTACCTCTCTAGCTGCCCTAGGGACTGCTTTTACCGATTCTCACTCGCGTATTCTGGCACGCTATGAGCGCCCAGTGGTCCTTTTATTTGACCCTGATACCGCAGGTGCTAAGGCAGCCTTCAGCGCTGGACGGATTTTAGTAGCCGAAGGTGTTGATGTCCGTATTGGCCGACTACCTGATGGCTATGACCCAGCAGATATGGTAGCAAATGGAGATAAATCCTTGTTAAATAAAGCAATTAGCGATTCTTGGGATATACTCAAGTGGCGTCTAGATACATGGTCTAACAAATCTGATCTGTCTCAGGCTGCTGTTAAGGATAAAGCTGCGCGCGAGATGGCCGAGTGGATCACAACCACTCCAAGTCCTGTTATAGCTGAAACTTGGGAGCGCGAGGCAGCTAGTTTCCTAGCCATAAGTCAAGATACGCTGCGGCGGCTATATGACCCTCATAAAGAGGCTCAGCCAGCAATGCCTGCAAACCATACCCAACACAACAATTCCCTTAACAATACGGAGATTCTGCAACAAAACGAACGTGAAATAATAGGCACTTTGCTCATCGATCCTAGCGTATATTCTTTTCTGCGCCAAGAGCTGGATATGTTAAAATTGTCAGACCCTAGTACCGATTCCCTGCTGCAATGGATTCGCCTCCAACGTGACCAAGGAATATCCTACAATCTGACTTCTGCACTAGCCCAATTCGACAACGACGAACAGCATAAGTGGCTCGACTCTCTACGTCATCAAACCATTACCGACCCGCGCCTCGCTCTAGAACGTGCTTTAAGTGCATTGCCCGCAAATACCGAGTCGCATCAAGTTTCAAATGGTAAACTGATGACCTTTGAAGATCTAGCAAGATTAAGCCGCAAGATTTCAGTTACGCCTAACGATACGCCAGAATAACCGTAAACCTTCATAATGCCCAAAACTAAGTTAAACAAAACGATTTCTACAGCCATCGACACTCTTATCGAGAAGGGTGCTGTTACAGGAAGTTTGCCTCAAGAAGAATTGTATTCGGCAGTACCTGCAGAAAAGATGCAAGACATTGAAGTGCTTACGGAAATCATGACTCGCATCGAGCAAGCTGGCATTTCGCTAGGTACCTCGACGACTAAGGCAGCGGCGCAGTTCTCGGGTGGTTCAACGCCAATTCCGGTTACGCCAAAACCACTGTCTACCATTTCTTCACGCGCTGCTGGCCGTGATGTACCGTCTGTCTTAGAAAAGATCGATGACCCAGTGCGCATGTACTTAACGCAGATGGGCGAAATACCTTTGCTTACTCGCGACGAAGAAATTTTGCATGCTAAAACGACTGAAGTGTCACGTAAGGTATTTCGTCGTCTCGCTCTCGAGTCCGGCTTGGTTTTCGATTTCGTTATAGATACTTTGCAAGCGGTTAAAGAGGGTAATCTGGCATTTGACCGTACGCTAAAGGTAAACCCTTCAGCGCAGGCCAACTCCAGCTTTGCTGTTCTTCATCATTCAAGCCGCCGCCTCAAGAAGCAAGCCGCTGAGGAGGGCGCCGAAGACGGTACCTCGTCAAATATTGATGGTGGTGCTGGTTATGAACTCACGAAGCAAGACCTCGAGCAACGCCTCGGCGGCCACCTTGCGGATTTGATTGAGTTACGCGATACTGTCCGTGTCGGTTATGAATTGCAACTCGATAAAAAATTGTCAGCGGGTGAACGTAAAGTTTTCGCTCGCCATATGCGCTCGCGTCATCGCTGCGTGGCAGTATTGATCGAAGAATTGCACATGCAAATTGCTGTGGTTAACGACGCAATCACTTTGCTGTTTAAGCGTCACGCAGAATGGGCTAACTTGATTCAGCAAGCTAAAGATTTTCCATCTAACAAGCGCCGTACTAAAGAGGGCAAGCCAGAGTGGTTATCACTGCAGTTCGAACTTAAGCAATGGGAGATAAAGGCAATGGAGCCCTTCTCTTCATTCGACCGCCGTTTCGAGTTGTTGAAACGCGCTATGGGTGTATACGACGATGCTAAGCGCGCGCTGTCATCTGGCAACCTGCGCTTGGTCGTTTCAATCGCTAAGAAATATCGCAACCGTGGCCTGAGTTTCCTTGACTTGATTCAAGAGGGCAACACTGGTTTGATGAAGGCCGTTGAGAAATACGAATACCGTCGTGGTTATAAGTTCTCTACTTACGCCACATGGTGGATTCGCCAAGCTATCACGCGTTCTATTGCTGACCAAGCACGCACAATCCGTATACCGGTGCACATGATTGAAACCATGTCTAAGTTGCGCGTCGTGCAAAAACGTCTTCTGCAAATCCACGGGCGCGAGCCTAACATCGCAGAAATGGCTGAGGCGGCAGATATCCCTGTTGACGAGGCTGAGCGCGTAATGAAAATCGCTAAGCATCCTATTAGTCTCGACCGCCCAATCGGCGATTCTGAAGACTCCTATTTTGGCGACTTTATTGAAGACGAGGGCTCTGATAACCCAGTCGAATTGGCCGGGCAGGGTATGCTTAAAGAGCGTATCGGTGATGTGCTTGACTCGCTAACCTTCCGCGAACGAGAAATCGTTAAATTGCGTTACGGTATCGGCGATGGCTACACCTACACCCTTGAAGAAGTTGGTCGTATCTTCCGCGTGACTCGCGAGCGCGTGCGTCAGATTGAAGCGAAGGCTATTCGTAAGTTGCAGCACCCAATTCGTGCACGTAAGCTTTCAGGCTTCCTTGAAGGCACTGCGTGATTGTAAGATGGTAGGGTCTTGGACAACACCCTACCATCCTTAATCAAGGCGCAAGAGCTAGACAAACGTATTGTCGTTCTGCGGCGTCGCCTAGAATCTCTGCCGATAGAGGTAGGTGAACGCGAGTCTGCATTACTAACAATGCAAGCTGAACTCGATGACGCCAAAGCCGAGCGTAAAGGCTGTTTGGCTAAGGCCGATTCCATTGAAGTAGAAGTATCTTCTCGCGAAGATCGCATCGACAGGCTTGACCGCACTGCGACCGAGTCGTCAGATGCCTCTATTTGTAAAGTTGCACAGCACGAAGCAACGGGCTGGCGTGAGAAGAATTCGGCCGATCAAGAGACAGCTTTAGGCTTATTGGATCGCGCCGATGAGCTCACTGCCAAAGTAGAGGAATTGAGTCCAGAGGTAGAGCAATCTGTGGTAGATTTAGCGACTTTTCGAAAAACAGTTGAAACGGACGCCGCTGATTTTCAAAAGGATCTCGACACCTTGTTGCTGCAGCGTGCCGCTCATTTACAGGGCGCTAATTCGGCTGTAGTTAAAGCTTTCGAAGCCTTAAGCGAGAGGAGCCCTGGGGTCGCCGTTTCGCCTCTGCGCACCGACAGCTGCGGTGGATGTGGCACTCGTTTAGTGGCAAATGATTGCATGCGCGTGCAGGCAATGAAGTCACCAGTGCGCTGCCCGTCGTGCACAAGATTTTTGGTATCACAAGAATTCTTTAGCAAGCACAATAACTAGTATCTGCTAAACTGCGAGGCATGTTGCTGCTTACAACCGTCTCATCTCTCGTCCTTGCTTTGGCTTCACAGCAATCACTGCAAGGACAACTTCCCAAGGACGACCTTGGTGTTACTCAGTTCTTGCTAGAACATCCCGAATATAACGGGAAGGGAATCCGCGTGGCGGTGCTTGATACTGGCATCGACCCCGGACATCCTTTTTTGCAAACGACGCCAGATGGGCGCCGCAAAATTGTCGACTGGTACGATGCGACTACTGATGCCTTATTGCCGACCGATTATGTCGCCACGCAAAGGGGTGGCCATCTTACAGGCTTATCTGGACGCGATCTCGACTTGGGTAAATATGCCAAGTATCAAGAGTTCCACCTCGGGCGTATGGGAGCCGAGTTTTTTCCGAGTTCTTTATCCGGACGCATTGCCGGCGACCGTAATACCGATTTCGAAGAAGCGCAAGTGCGTTACAACGAAGCACAAGTGGGTGCCGAAGAAAGTGATGCGACCCTTGAGTCTGTAATCGCCGCGCGTAACACCAATGCACTAATCGCGGATGGCCCTGTTTACGATGTGATTGTTTATTCTACATCCGCAGGTTGGCGTGTAGTAATCGACTCCGATGAAGACGGTGATCTTGGTGAAGAGCAAGCGTTGGCTCCTTTTAAAGAGTCTGGCGATTGGGCTACTTTAGGTGATGAAAGTAATATGAATTACGCAGTCAACGTTTCGGATGACGGCAACATGACTAGCATCTATTTTGATGCTCACGGGCACGGCACGCACGTTGCCGGCATCATTGGTAGTTACGAAGGTGAGGGAGCGCGTTTGAATGGCATTGCTCCTGGCGTTGAATTCGTAGCAATTAAAATTGGCGATAGTAAGGTTGGCGGCTCGACCTCTGGCTTTGCCGTTTCAAAAGCACTCGATTATGCCGTCGAAGCTGGATGTCAAATTGCCAACATGTCTTTTGGCGGACCATCTTTTTATGCTGACGGACGCGAGCCTGACGATTGGGTAGTTGAAGAAGCCGCCAAGCGTGGTTTGTTATTGGTTACCTCTGCCGGTAACGAAGGACCTACGCTTTCTACTGTTGGTTCACCGGGAACGTCTGAGGCGGCTTGGTCGATTGCAGCGGCTATCTGGCCTGACACACAGAAAGTTAGTTATGGTTCTTTGAATCCGGCAGAGCCCTTGCTGTTCGACTTTTCGTCGCGTGGACCTCTACCGACTGGCGACTTAGGTATAGACTTCGCTGCTCCGGGGGCAGCTTTGAGCGCATTGCCTTCATGGACTCTCGCCAAAGGTGAAAGCTGGAACGGTACCTCAATGGCGGCGCCACAAATGGCCGGCTGTGTTGCTCTACTAGAGTCTGCAGCAATGGGCGAAGGCTTGCCGGCGGATCACGAAACTCTGTATCGCGCTTTCCGTTTGTCGGCAACGCGCTTCGCACAACATGATTGGGTAGAGGTAGGGCATGGCTTTATCGATATGTTGCCGGCTCTTAGTCACCTGCGGATGCTTGCTAGCGAACGTCCGGCTCAAACTTCGTACGATATTCAAATTGCTAATCAGTTTGGTGTCGGCGAAGGAGTTTATGTGCGTGGCCTGAAAAACAAAAATATTTTCACGCGCTCGGTTGCCATCGCCCCGCATTTCGATGACGATTCTACGAATGCTGCCAAGGCAGACTTCTTGCGCACTTTCTCGATTGTCTCTGAAGCCGATTGGGTAGTCGCGCCAGAAGGTATGTACTCGTCCGCTCAAGGAAATAGTATCAGCCTTAGCATCAACCCAGAAAACCTCGAGCCAGGTTTGCACAGCACCCGAGTATTGATGTTCGATGCTGACAAGCCGCGTTCTATTGGCGCCGAAATTATTATTCCGGTAACAATCGCCGTCCAACTTGATAGCGATAGCGAGCATAAGTCGGTTGATCGCGCGACGCTTAAGCAGGGTGATTTACACCGCAGTTTCTTGCAGGTACCCCATGGTGCAAATTATGTTGACATTAAAGTTACCCAGAACGGTGGCGGACGTAATGAATATCGGCCTGGCGCGGGTAGTGTTAGCGCCTTGCGTTTCTACGAAGATCGCCAGCAACGCGGCCGTTTCTTTTTGGAAGATGGCGATGTCTATACAACTCGCGTGAAGGTAGAAGAAGGCACGTTGTTCGAATACTGCATGTCGGCGCGTTGGACTACGAACACTGTTGCTGACCTCAAACTCGATTTTAGTTTTGTTGGTTTGCATTCCGCTCAATCGACCTTCGAGGTGCCTGTAGGACAAAACACGGCTTACTTTGCTTTCACCTCTCCGCTACACGATGTGTCGCGTCTGCGCGCGTCTGCCAGTGTCGACGGCATCGCTAAGTCGATTGACGCTGGCATGAACATCATCGTCGATCCGATTCGCTCTCACGTTATGGACGATCACGGTATGTTCCAAGGTGTCATTGAATTTGACGAAACTATCCCAGAAGGCGTGAGTAGTGTGTCATTGTTTACTCCGAACTCGATTCAAACGACCGAGTGGCGCGAAGACCTGATGCTAGAAATTTTCGATAGCAACGACGCTGTTGTGGTACGTCAAATTATGTATGAAGTCGAAACTGAAATCGGTGCGCTCGATGCAGGAGATTATCACTTCAAGGTTTCATTTCCGTCTCTAGGTAAGGCTTCGCTTGAAGCTCGTTTTGCCGGGCTCGAACTGTATCTCTACCAGTCGCAGGGGGATTTTATCTTGTACCCAAGCTTGCAGACGGTGTTCGACCAAAATCATTCATCCAGTAGCTTGAGCATCCCAGCGGGCGGCGGACGCACCCTTTTCGCGAGTCTCCCGGCTCTCGACGATTTGCCAGCAGGTTGCTGGTACTTCGGTGAAGTCAGTGTCTCGGATGCCGATGGGACAGTGGCTTCTAACCCAATTAAAGTTTATCGTGGTGTAGCCGCTGATGAAGTCGTCGAAGACGATGCCACCGAACCAGAAGTAATGCTTTCCGGGATGCCAGCCGCTGAATACACGGACACCGAAAAAGAAGTGTTGAGTGATCTTGAGCAAGCGTGGGTCGACGTCCAAGCCGATGAAGAGGCTACGGATGCGGATAAGCTGATCGCTCTCTTAGAGTGGGCTGATAGCGAAACAAGTAGTGCGGATGTGCAGTTTACTAAATTTGAATTCTTGAACGCCTATGGTTTGCATGCGCAACTGCATCTTGAATCAGCGTCTTTCCTTAAGTCATTTCCTAGTCAGCGTGAGGCCTTCATGGCTGCTGCCAAAACTTGGAAGTAGAATCGAATCATTCGTTGCGGCTTGGGCTGTGCTCAAATGTGTTTCCCGCGCATGATGCCGCGCAAGCCATCGATTCCTTAGGTGGCTCGATGCGTAAAGTGGTGGCCAAGCTGCCAGGTAATGTTGCGTCAAGCATTTCTTACGGACTATATTTTTCTGACTTGGCGTCGCGCCAATTTGTAGATTCGCCACAGTCGTTTGCTGATTATGCCGCGCTATTGACGGAGCTAAATTTAAAAGTAACAACAGCCAATGCCTTTCCTTTCGGAAATTTTCACGCTGCGGAAGTAAAAGAGAAAGCATTTCTGCCTGATTGGCGCGAGCAATCCCGAGTAGATTACACTTGCCGTGTCGCCGACTTACTAGCACAACTAGCAACTAGTGATAAGGGATTATCTATCTCCACTTGCCCCTTTGGCTACGACTCTACTGCCGCATGCGAACAGAGCATTGGCAACGTAAGATTAGTTGTCGCACATCTACAGCAATTGCATCAGCGAACGGGCAAGCACATCCACCTAGCATTCGAAGCTGAGCCGTGCGCATGTTTTAGTGACAGCGGAGCGTTAATCGATTATCTCGCAACAAACTTCAGTGATGACGAGCGTGAGTACATGGGCATTTGTTTCGACTTGTGCCACTCCGCGGTCACTGATGAAGCCTATGAGAAGGTTCTTTCGCAAGCGGAGAGGCAAAACGTCACGATAGCCAAAGTGCAAATATCTTCTGCGCTGCAACGCGACTCGAGATTGTGTAGCTCAAGCACTGGCGATTTAGAGGAATTAACGGATAGCGCATATTTTCACCAGTGTCGGGTCGACGACATCCTCTACACCGATATCGATCAGGTGCCGACTGCGACGCGGGCAGAAGGGAAGAACTGGCGTATTCATTGTCATGTGCCGATTTGTTACAGCGATTACGGCAGTGGGTGGCTAGCTACAGCATGGCGTCCTGCTGTAGCGGCGGCTATTGCTGCGCAGATTAAAGACTTTGAGGTCGAAACATACACGCTCTCGTTGCTTAATACCAAGTTCGTCAAAGGGGAAAGCGTTGAAGCATGCGTGGCGGAAGAGATATGTGCCGGGTTTTTAGCTCTCGGTATTGACACTGATGCTGGGTGATACTATTATTTTCGGCCATTCGCTAGTCGAATGACCTGGCCCCATCGTCTAGTCTGGCCTAGGACACCAGGTTTTCATCCTGTCAACAGGGGTTCGAATCCCCTTGGGGTCACCAATCAAGCAGCTCGTTAACTTCGGTTAGCGAGTTGTTTTTTATTCCTTGCCGCCGAGCGGGTGAGCTTGAGCGTATAAATCGCGTAACCCTTCAATGGACACGTGCGTATAGATTTGAGTGCTGCCAAGGCTGGTGTGGCCAAGTAGCTCTTGCACGGTACGCAAATCAGCGCCGCGCCGCATTAAATGAGTGGCAAAGCTATGGCGTAAAGTGTGAGGTGAGCAAGGAGAATGAATACCGGCACGCAACAAAAACTTGTCAAGGATACGGCGAATAGAACGATCGCTGATGCGCTTGCGGTGTTTGTTAACGAAAACAGCTTCACCGTTAAATCCTTTTGCCGTCTTGAGCATAATGTATTGTTCAAGCGATTCTACCGCAGGTTTGCCCAGCATTGCATAGCGTTGCTTCTTGCCCTTGCCTTGCAGCAGCACCAAGCCGCGGTCGAGTTGTAAGTGCTTGAGGTCAATCGCCACTAATTCTGAAACGCGACAGCCCGTTGAATAGAGCGTTTCGAGGATGGCACGATCGCGATCTTCGTTACGGTCGTCGGGGCATGGTGCCTTGAGTAAGCGTTCTACTTCGTCTTCTTCAAGAAAACGTGGAAGCTTCTGTGCTTTGCGCGGTCCGCGGAGTCCGACGCAAGGATTTTCTTCAATGTAACCTAAGTCCTCAAGCCACCTGAAGAAACTGCGCAAAGTGGAAAGGTGGCGCGCCATCGTCGAAGGACCAAGCTCTGCTTCAAGCAAAGATCCAAGATAAAGTCGAATGCGGGATGCCTTGATTTGCTGCACGGATGGCGGTTCGGCTCTGACTGAGGTGTCAAGTGGGTCGCAACTTAAAAAATCGATGAAGCGTGATAAATCGCGATGATAGGCGCGTAAAGTATGTGGGCTAACCTGACGCACCTCACGTAGATGCTTCAAGAATTTGTCGTTCAGGGTTGCTAAGGGTAAGCTCACAGATAAAGAATAACCGCAAGGTATAAGTCTTGCACCACATCACGGAACATAGTTCCACTTCAGTACATCATAATTTCATGAGCAACTTTAATGTTCAGTGTATCGCACGCTCGGCGAGAGCTGTTTCGCCAAGCAGCTGCTTACTAGAAATGCCGCCATCGACACCGTTGGTTTTCTTGGATAGCTCTTCAGGTCGCGGCTTGTCTGCAATTGCGTTTGGCCCAGATGATGCGGTGGTAGGGCGCGTATCGCCAGCGGTATCCACTAGCGAAAAATGGCCAATGTCTAATGTCGACCCTGCGCAAGAGCTCGAGCGCGCTTGCCAAGACGAAAATTGGTTTTTCGATGCTGGTATACCACAGATTGGTGTTGGCTGGATTGGCTGGTTTTCTTTTGAGTGTGGCCACGCCTACGAATCGTTTCCATGGAACGCTCCATACCCCGATTCTTGGCCCGACTACAACTTCGGACGTTACCGCCAAGCTTTGGTCTGGACACCAGATGGTCGGGTGATGTTGCTGTATGCCTTTAGTGATGGTTTGCCTGATGCCTCTGCCGATGCTTTAGCGTTATTTGAAGATGTAATCGCTAAGGCCGAGTGCGGGCAAGTTGACTTGGCTCCACAAAAGCAAAAGCTTAATACTGAAAAAGGTACTACCTATCAAGATGGCGTTAAACAGTTGCGCGCATTAATCGCCGAGGGTGAATTGTTTCAAGGAAACCTTTCGCATGAAATGTCCGGGAAGTTTAAAGGGAATGCACGTGAGCTGTATATCAGTTTGCGCGACGAGCAGCCGACCGAATTAAGTTGTTACTGGGAAGATCAAAGCGGACGCAGTTTGATTTCGCACAGTCCCGAAAGCTTTTTAAGTGTCAACGGTACAGAGATTATTTCACGTCCAATCAAGGGCACGGCACACCGTGAACAAGATGCACAGTTGGATGCAAAAGCAACCGAGCAATTGAATGCCAACGAAAAAGAAATGGCCGAGTTAAACATGATAGTAGACATGACGCGCAACGATTTGGGTCGTATTGCAACCGTCGGCCAGGTTGCGGTGGAAAATGTCGGAAGCGTGGTCTCTTATCCAACATTACACCACCGCGAAGCCATCATTCGCGCACGGTGGCTTCCGCAAACAGGCTTAGCAAAACTTATTGCTGCGACTTTCCCACCTGCATCCATTTCCGGGGCACCGAAGGTTCGCGCATTGCAAGCTATAGCAGAAATTGAGCAGCGCTCACGTGGGGCATACTGTGGATCACTGGGTTACTGGCTGCCGTCCGCGTCGCCACATGGTGAATTCTCGGTATTGATTCGTACTGCCTGCATCGCTAAGGGGACTTTGCGTTTGGCTGTAGGTGCTGGCATTGTCTGGGATTCTGATCCGCAAGCAGAATGGGAAGAAACTTTGCTCAAGGGACGGTATCTTAGGGATGAATGAGTACGTCCAAAGACTTTGCTAGCGTGTTAATGCTAGATGGCCTCGCGCTCGATGGCGCGCGACCGATGATCCCGGCAACCTGGCCGGCGCTGATGCGCGGCGAAGGCATCTTCGAAGCTTTTTTGGTTACTAATTCTGACCTACCACCCATGCTGGAGGATCACGATGCGCGGTTATGCCTTTCTGCTGAATTAGCAGGATTCGCAGTGAGGAGTGGGCAACTTCGGTCAAAACTAAGCAAGTTTCTGCCATTAATTGGGCAAGGGCAGTGGCGGGTGCGTTGCAGTGTGTTGCGCGGTGAGAACAAGCAGCAGCATTGGTTGTTTAGTGCAGGACCAGAACAACCAGCACCTGAAAGCGCGGTGTTGATGGTGTCTGATTTTAGGCTCGACCCTCTCGATCCCATGGCTGGTGCCAAAACGATTTCACGCGCGGCGTTGCAGCGCGCACGCGAGCAGGCTACCGCAGCAGGTGCTTTTGAGGCATTACTGCTGACCATTGACGGCGATGTCGCTGAAGGGACTTCAACTAATATTTTCGTGTATGTCGATGGCAAGCTGAAAACCCCAGCTTTGAGCCGTGGTATTCTCGGTGGGGTGACGCGGCTAAATATTTTACGCTCCTGCAAGGAATATGGTATTGCATGCGAAGAATCGAGCCTAGAATTAGACGATTTGGCGACTGCAGAAGAGGTTTACATCAGTAATGCGGTTATTGGGCTCATTCCAGTAACTAAAATATTGAAGATTAGGGAAGACTACCCCGGAGT
This sequence comes from uncultured bacterium, assembly GCA_964011335.1. Lineage (GTDB taxonomy): Bacteria > Planctomycetota > UBA1135 > UBA1135 > UBA1135 > JAPKEZ01. Next base: position 412 of record CAXGOF010000022.1, on the reverse strand, counting down.
AAAAGGGTCTAAACTAATAGAGATTCGTAATGCTTACCGCCGCTTCCTCGAGTCAACACTTACTTAATATGTTAGTCCTACTTACTAGTCTTTACTTGCACTTCATTTCACCGATGCATGACCATGTCGTGGCGTCCGTTGCCTCTTTACCGCTCGCACAACAGCAAGATTTAGGCGAGCAACTTACTGCGCTCGACAAGTTAATGCGTGGCAAAGAAAACCAGGCCGAGGTCCTTGAATCCATCGCGCGTTTGCGCGTTACTGCAGTTGTTCTTCGGAACCAATTGTTCGCTGCAGAAAACCCAGGTGAAGATGACAGCAAATCTGAGATGAAAAAAATCATTAAATCATCTCGTCGTGATTTGGCTAAAATTGCCGACAATCTGATGGGGGTGATTTTGCATTCGCGCCG